>NZ_SWAW01000003.1:31405-166349 GCF_005096345.1 Guyparkeria sp. SB14A
TGACGGCGATGTCATCGAGGTGGTGCCCACGGCGGAGGGTGAGCGGTGAACGGATTGCTTGCCGCGTTGTTCTCCCGCTCGCGCAGCGTACTGCTGGTCCTGCTGGCGCTGTTGGCCGCCGGCGGGACGGCCTACGTCCAGATCGCCAAGGAGGCCGCGCCCGACGTCGACGTACCGATCTTCTTCGTCACGGTCGCCTACCCGGGTATCTCGCCCGAGGACAGCGAGCGGTTGCTGGTCCGGCCGCTGGAACGCGAGCTGGCGGGGCTGGAGGGACTCGACGAGATGCAGGCCAGTGCCGGGGAGGGCTTTGCCCTGGTCCGGCTCGATTTCGATCCCGGCTACGACAACCGTCGCGCGCTGGCCGACGTGCGCGAGGAGGTGGACCTGGTGCGGCCCGAGCTCCCCCCGGGCGTCGAGGAGCCGGTGGTCACCGAGGTCGACCTGTCGATGTTCCCGGTGCTGATCGCCACCTTGTCCGGCTCGGCACCCGAGCGCACCCTGGTGCAGCGCGCCCGCGAGTTGCGCGACCGGATCGAGGCGCTGCCCGGCGTGCTCGAGGTCGAGATCGGCGGCGATCGCGAGGACCTGCTCGAGGTGCTGGTCGACCCGCGCACGCTGGAGACCTATCGCCTGCCGTTCAACGACCTGGTCACCGCGATCGAGCGCAACAACCAGCTGGTGGCGGCGGGGGCGCTCGATTCCGGGGCCGGGCGGCTGAACATCAAGGTGCCCGGGGTGATCGAATCGGTCAGCGACGTGCTCGAGCTGCCGGTGATCTCGCACGAGGGCACCGTGGTGACCTTCGACGAGGTCGCCGAGGCGCGGCGCACCTTCAAGGACCCGGAGGGATTTGCCCGGATCGACGGTGAGCCGGCCGTGTCGCTGGAGATACGCAAGCGGGCCGGGGCGAACATCCTCGAGACCGTCGCCGCGGCCCGCGAGGTGATCGAGGCCGAGCAGGCCGACTGGCCGGGCGGCATCCAGGTGCGCTACCTGCAGGACAGCGCCGAGGAGATCGACGACCTGCTCGGCGATCTGGAGAACAACGTCCTCACCGCCATCCTGCTGGTGATGCTCACCATCGTCTTTGCGCTGGGCGGGCGTTCGTCCTGGCTGGTGGGGCTGGCCATTCCCGGTGCCTTCCTCGGTGGGGTGCTGGTCCTGTACCTGATGGGCTTCACCCTCAATATCGTGGTGCTGTTCGCCCTGATCCTGGTGGTGGGCATGCTGGTCGACGGGGCGATCGTGGTGATCGAGCAGGCCGACCGGTACCTGGCCGAAGATCGCGGCAAGGGCGCCTACCTGGCGGCAGCGCAGCGCATGGCCTGGCCGATCATCGCCTCGGTGGCCACCACGCTGGCGGTGTTCTTCCCCATGCTCTTCTGGCCGGGGATGGTGGGCGAGTTCATGTTCTACCTGCCGGCCACCGTGATCGTCACCCTGCTGATGTCGCTGGCCATGGCGCTGGTATTCATCCCGGTCCTCGCGGCGATCCTCTCGCGCGGGCAGGGGGCCAGTCGCCCCGAACAAGTGCGCCACATCCAGGCGGCCGAGGCGGGCCGATTCGAGGAACTCGATGGCGGCACGGCCTGGTACGTCCGCCTGCTGCGCTGGGCCGTGGCCTACCCGGGCCAGACATTGGCCGCGGTAGCGCTGTTCACCGCCGCCCTCTACGTCGCCTACGGCGAACTGGGGCGCGGGGTGGATTTCTTCCCGGACGTCGAACCGAGCTTCGCCCAGGTCCAGATCCAGGCGCGCGGTGACCTGTCGGTCTGGGAGGTCGACGAGATGGTCCGTCGGGTCGAGGCACGCCTGTACGATCACCCGGCCTTCGAGAGCGTCTATGCCCGCAGCATTGCCTCGCCGCAGACACGCCTCACCCAGGACTATGCCGAGGACGTGATCGGAGTGATCCAGTTGGACCTTGTCGATTGGCAACGCCGCGGGCCGGCCGACGAGATCCTCGCCGACTTGCGCCAGGCACTGGACGATCTGCCCGGGGTGAAGCTGCAGTTCCTGACCGAGTCCGGTGGCCCTAGTGCCGGCAAGCCGGTGGTGCTCGAGGCATCCGCCACGGACGGCGGCAACGGCGTCGAGCCGCTGGTGGAGGCGATCGAGCATCTGCGTCTTGGCATGGCCGCGGTGGGCGGGTTCGTCGACGTCGAGGACAACCGCCCGTTGCCGGGCATCGAGATGCGTATCGAGGTGGATCATCGCGAGGCGGCCCGTTTCGGCGCCGACGTCAACCTGCTCGGTCGGGCCGTACAGATGCTCACCCGAGGTCTGGCGCTGGGTGGCTATCGCCCCGAGGATGCCGACGAGGAGGTCGACATCCGGGTGCGCTTTCCCTTCGACGAGCGCAACCTCGCCCAGCTGGTGAACCTGCGGGTGCCTACCCAGGCCGGCCTGGTGCCGGTGCGCAATTTCGTCGAGTTCGTGCCCGCCCCGAAGACCGGGGTGATCCACCGCGTCGACGGGCGTCGCACGCTGACACTCGAGGCCGACGTGGCTGCCGGGCAACTGGTCGACGAGCGCATGCGGGCGCTGCAGGACTGGTTGGCCGCCCACCCGATGCCCGAGAACGTCGAGCTCTCGGTGCGGGGTCAGCAGGAGGACCAGGCCGAGGCGGGGCGGTTTCTGTCCCTGGCGTTCCTGACGGCGATCGTGCTGATGGTCCTGATCCTGGTGACCCAGTTCAACAGCGTCTACCAGGCCCTGCTGGTGCTTACCGCGATCGTGTTCTCCACCAGCGGCGTGCTGCTGGGGCTGTTGCTGCGCGCCGAGCCGTTCTCCGTGGTGATGAGCGGCATCGGCGTGATCGCGCTGGCCGGGGTGGTGGTCAACAACAACATCGTGTTGATCGATACCTACAACCAGCTGCGCCGTGACGGGATCGAGCCGGTGGATGCCGCGTTGCGTACCGGTGCCCAGCGACTGCGTCCGGTGTTGCTGACGACCATCACCACGGTACTGGGGCTGATGCCGATGATCTTCGGCCTGACCATCGACGTCTTCGGGCGCGAGTTCTCCATCGGCGCGCCCTCGACCCAGTACTGGGTGCAACTGTCCACGGCAATCGCCGGTGGCCTGCTGGTGGCCACCCCGCTCACCCTGCTGTTCACGCCGGCAATGCTGGCCTGGTGGGATCGAAGGCGGTTCGGGGCGGGTTGATCAGATCAGCCAGGCGGTCACGAGTCCGGCGGCCACGGAGAGGATCATGGGCCCGGCGACGTGCAGGCCGAGCTGGCGGGTGCCGATCGCCCCGGCGATGCCCGTCTTGACCAGGTTGTTGACCGCCGAGGCGATGATGATGCCCATCACGGCGGTCTCGAGCGTGATCGATTCGCGGGCCATGCGGGTCAGGGAGAGGTTGATCGCGTCGACATCGGCCACGCCCGACGAGGCGGCCAGCAGGAAGATGCCGGCGCTGCCCAGCCACTCGCGCAGCCATTCGCCGGCGAGCATGATCGCCGTGAGCAGGGCGCCGAACAGCAGCGCCGAGGTCAGGTCGAGGGGGTTCTGCGTCAGCTCCGGCTGCTTGATCGCATCGATGTTGCGTGCGCGGCGCCACATCCAGATCGCCGGTACGACGATCAGCACGGTCATTACCAGCAGCGGCCAGAGTAGCGCCGAGAAGATCGGGGGATGGACCGCGGTGGCGACCAGCAGCACCCGCGGGAACATGGTGCCGCAGGCGATCAGGATGCCCACGGCCAGCATCGGTCCCAGCCCCGGCGTCTGCTGCGATTGCCGGGCGAACTGCAGGGTCAGGGCGGTCGAGGAACTCAGACCGGCGAACAGGCTGGTGAACAGGATGCCCTTCTCGGCGCCGCCGACGCGGATGGCGAAGTAGCCGACGAACGAGATCGAGGCTATCAGCACCACCATCCACCAGATCTGGTAGGGATTGAGGGCACCACCCGGGCCCAGCGGCTCGTTGGGCAGCAGCGGCAGCATCACCACGCTGATCAGCAGGAGCTTCAGGGCGGCGTCCAGTTCGCGCGCCTCGAGCTTGTGCAGCAGGCCGTGGATCTCGTCCTTGTTGTCGAGGATCATCGCCGTGACCACCGCCGCGGCGGTGGCGATCACCACGTCGACGCCCACGGCGATCGCCCCGAGGCAGAAGGTGATCAGCAGGCCGATGCTGCCCGTGATGCTGAAGTTGCGCACGCTCTGCGCGCGGGTGCGCCAGGCAACCAGCGCAATGGCGGCAACGGCGATCAGCAGGGTGGGGAAGGCCCAGCCGGTCAGCGTCTCGGAAAGCAGGGCGGCCAGCCCGCCCAACAGCCCCACCAGGCTGT
This sequence comes from Guyparkeria sp. SB14A, assembly GCF_005096345.1. NCBI lineage: Bacteria > Pseudomonadati > Pseudomonadota > Gammaproteobacteria > Chromatiales > Thioalkalibacteraceae > Guyparkeria > Guyparkeria sp. SB14A. Next base: position 35,710 of record NZ_SWAW01000003.1, read on the forward strand.
GGGTGCGGATGCCGGCGATGCGTTCGCCCGGTTCCTGCTGGCGGGTCGACCAGCCGCGCTCCAGGCCGATCAGCGCGCCGAGCAGCAGGGCGACGGCCAGCAGTGCCAGCGTCTGGTTGTCCTGCAGGAACTGTGAGGTCAGACTGTCCATGTCGGCTCCGGATCGGGGTGGGGCGGGTCAGACCACCGAATCAGGCTGCCCGGTTCAGACAGCCTGGCCGGCGGCGACGCCCGAGGCCCAGGCCCATTGGAAATTGTGCCCGCCGAGGTGGCCGGTCACGTCGACCACCTCGCCGATGAAGAATAGACCCGGTTGCCCCTGGGCTTCCATGGTCTGCGAGGACAATGCCCGGGTATCGACCCCGCCCAGGGTGACCTCGGCCGTCCGGTAGCCCTCGGTGCCGGCGGGGTGCACGGTCCAGCGATGCAAGCGCTCGGCGACTGCCGCGAGATCCTCGCGGGAATACTCCTGCAGCGGGCGCGACCAGCCGTGCCAGTCGCACAGCACCCGACTCAGGCGTCGCGGCAGGTGTTCGTCGAGGTACTGCAACACCGTGCCCTGCGGTCGATGCGCGCGCCGCTCGGCGAGATCCGCGGCCGTGTCCCGCCCGGGCAGCAGGTCGATCACCAGCGGCTCGCCGGGTTGCCAGAAGCTCGAGATCTGCAGCATGGCCGGACCGGACAGGCCGCGGTGGGTGAACAGCATCGGCTCCTCGAAACGCATCCCGTTGGCCGTGGCCGCAACGGGAACGCTGATCCCGGCCAGCGGGGCGAGGCGTTCCTTGAGATCGGGGTGCAGGGTGAAGGGCACCAGCCCGGCGCGGGTGGGCAGGATCGTCAGGCCGAACTGCCGGGCGACCTCGTAGCCGAACGGGGTCGCGCCCATGGTCGGGATCGAGAGTCCGCCGGTCGCGATCACCAGCGATTCGCTCGTGATCGTGTCGCCATCGATAGCCACGTGGTAACCGTCGTCGCTGGCCTCGATCGCCTCGACCGGCGTTTTCATTCGCACCTCCACGCCGGCCCACTCGCATTCGGTGAGCAGCATGTCGACGATTTCCTTCGCCTTGCCGGCACAGAACAGCTGGCCGGCGGCCTTTTCCACATGCTCGATGCCGTGGCGTTCGACCAGCTCGAGGAAGGCCTGCGGCGGGTAGCGCTTGAGCGCGGAAATGCAGAAGCGCGGGTTGGCGGAGAGGAACTGGTTCGGGGTGCTGTTGAGGTTGGTGAAGTTGCAGCGCCCGCCACCGGACATCAGGATCTTCTGCCCCGCCTTGCGGGCGTGGTCGAGCACCAGCACCCGGCGGCCGCGGTAGCCCGCCGTCGCCGCGCACATCAGTCCGGCCGCGCCGGCGCCAACAATCACCACGTCCACCTGCATGGGGCCTCGGTTCGCTCGTTTGCTCGAATGGGACCGCATCATAGCAATGCCGTCGCGAACGCCGCGCCTCGGGGCGGCATGCGTACTATGCTGAACGCTGCATTCGGCCACCTACATGTCCCGTGGAAATCCCATGTCACTGTTTCGTCCGATTGGTTGGCTCGGTCCAGCCGCCAGCCCGACTCGCCCACTCCTGCCGCTGCTCTCCATGCTGTTGGTGGTCCTGGCACCGCCGTCTCTCCACGCCCAGGCCGACCGCCCGGCCACCGCCGTGATCGCCTCGGATGCCGAGCGCCAGACCTGGTCGGACCCGCTCGAGGCGCTGGGCACGGTGCGCGCCGACGAGTCGGTGACCCTGTCGGCGACGGTCACCGAGATCATCGGCGCGGTGCACTTCGATGATGGCCAGCGCGTGGAGCAGGGCGACCTGCTGGTGCACCTCGAGGATCTCGAGGAGCAGGCCGAGCTGGCGGCGGCCCAGGCCCGACTGGTCGAACAGCGGAACGTGCTGGCGCGCGCCCGGGATCTCGCCGAGCGCAACCTCGGTGCCCGTGCGGAGCTCGAGGACGCCCGTGCCCGGGTCCAGCAGGCCCAGGCGGAGATCGAGGCGGCCCAGGCCCGGCTCGCCGCCCATCGTATTCATGCCCCGTTCGACGGCGTGGTGGGGCTGCGCGAGATCAGCCCCGGCATGCTGGTTTCTCCGGGCACGGCGCTGGTGCGGCTCGACAAGCTCGACGTGGTCGACGTGGATTTCACGGTGCCGTCGCGCCACCTCGGCGCCATCTCGCGTGGCCAGACCATCACGGCAAGCACCGATGCCTACCCCGATCGGCGTTTTTCCGGTCGGGTGACGGGCATCGACAACCGCATCGACCCGGCCACGCGCAGCATCACCCTGCGCGCGCGCATCGACAACGACGACGGCGCGCTGCGCCCCGGCCAACTGATGCAGACCATCCTCGAGCGCGACCGCCGTGAGGTGGTGGCCGTGCCCGAATCGGTGCTGCTGCCACAGGGCGAGCACCAGTACCTGTTCGTGATCGACCGGGACGCCATGACCGTCGAGCGCCGCGAAGTCGAGATCGGCGAGCGCCGCGAGGGCTGGGTCGAGGTGACCGGCGGGCTCGAGCCGGGCGAGCGGCTGGTGCGTCACGGCATCCAGAAGGTGCGTGATGGCGATGCCGTGCGCGTGCTGGCCGTGGCCGACGAGGACAACCCGATCCGCGAGATCCTGCGTCGTCATCGCGACACGCTCGAAAGCCCGCGGGGCGAGCCGTGATCCTCTCCGACGTATCCGTTCGCCGGCCGGTGTTGGCCGGGGTGCTGGCCGCGCTGCTGGTCGCCTTCGGCCTGATCGCGCTCGAGCGCCTGCCCCTGCAGGAATACCCGCATATCGACCCGCCCGTGGTCAGCGTCGACACCCGCTATCCCGGTGCCTCGGCCTCCGTGGTCGAGACCCGCATCACCCAGGTGCTCGAGGACCGCATTGCCGGGGTCGAGGGCATCGAGATGATCACCTCCTCGAGCGAGGACGGGCGTTCGTCGATCACCGTGGAATTCGCCCTGTCGCGCGATCTGGACGCCGCGGCCAACGACATGCGCGATCGCATCAACGGTGCGCTCGACAACCTGCCCGAGGAAGCCGACCCACCGGAGGTCGAGAAGGCGGACTCCTCCAGCGAGGTGGTGCTCTGGTTGGGCCTGTCCGGCGAGGAGTATTCCATCGCCGAGCTGACCGACTACGCCGAGCGCTACCTGGTCGATCGCTTCTCCGTGCTGCCCGGGGTGGCGCGGGTGCGGGTCTCGGGCAGCCAGACCTACTCGATGCGGGTCTGGCTGGACCGGCAGGCGCTGGCCGCTCACGGGCTCGCGGTCGGCGACATCGAATCGGCGTTGCGGGCCGAGAACGTGGAATTGCCGGCCGGGTCGATCGAGTCGCGCGAACGCCAGTTCATCGTGCGCCTGCCGCGCAATTTCGAGACGGCGGGCGACTTTCGCGACCTGGTGATCAAGCGCGGCGAGGGCGGCCACCTGGTGCGGCTCGACGACGTCGCCCGCGTGGAGGTGGGCGCGGTCGAGACCCGCAGCATCTTCCGCGAGAACGGCGTGCCGCGTGTCGGCCTCGGCATGATCAAGCAGTCGACGGCCAACGTGCTGGAGATCGCCCGCGGCGCCAAGGCCGAGCGCGAGCGCCTGCTCGACACGCTGCCCGAGGGGATGACGCTCAATCTCAGCTACGACACCTCGGTGTTCGTCGACAGCGCCGTGCGCCAGGTGGTCTCGACCCTGTTCATCGCCATCGGGCTGGTGGTGCTGACCATCTTCCTGTTCCTGGGCAACCTGCGTAGCACCCTGATCCCGGCGATCACCGTGCCCATCGCCCTGATCGGCACCTTCGCCGCGCTCTATCTGTTCGGGTTCACCATCAACCTGCTCACGTTGCTGGCCCTGGTGCTGGCGATCGGGCTGATCGTCGATGACGCGATCATCGTGCTGGAGAACGTCAATCGCCGCATCCAGGAATACGGGGAAACCCCGCTGGTCGCCGCCTTCCGCGGCACTCGCCAGATCGGGTTTGCCGTGGTGGCCACCACCCTGGTGCTGATCGCGGTGTTTGTGCCGCTGACCTTCATCCAGGGCGACATCGGGCGGCTGTTCTCGGAGTTCGCCCTGACCCTCGCGGCGGCCGTGGTGATCTCGAGCTTTCTCGCCCTGACGCTCACCCCGATGATGGCCTCAAAGATCCTCGGCAAGCGCGAGCAGTCCGGACGTCTGGCCGCCCTGGTCCAGACGCTGCTCGATGCCAGTCGGCGCGGCTACCGTGTGCTGCTGCGCGCCGCACTGCGCCTGCGCTGGCTGGTGGTGATCCTGTTTCTCGGCGCGGTCGCCGGGACCGTCTGGCTGGCCGACCAGTTGCCACGCGAATACACGCCGTCAGAGGATCGCGGGGCGTTCTTCATCGTGGTCAACGGGCCCGAGGGGGCGAGTTTCGACTTCATGCTCGACTACATGGACGAGATCGAGGCCCGGCTCGGGCCGCTGATCGAGTCGGGCGAGGTCGAGCGCGCCCTGATCCGCGCGCCGCGTGGCTGGGGCAATATCGAGAACTTCAACACCGGCTTCGGCATCGTGATCCTGGACGACTGGGCCAATCGTCGTTCCGGTTGGGCGATCATGGACGAGGTGCGCACCCTGGTCGCCGACCTGCCCGGGGTGCGCGCCTTCCCGGTGATGCGCCAGGGCTTCGGTCAGCAGGTGCAGAAACCCGTGCAGTTCGTCCTTGGTGGCGGCGAGTACGAGGAACTGGCCGAGTGGCGCGACACGCTGTTTGCCCATATCCGCGACGACAATCCGCGCCTGACCGGACTGGACTCCGACTACAAGGAAACCCAGCCGCAGCTCAAGATCGAGATCGACTACGACCGGGCCGCCGACCTGGGCGTGACGATCACCGAGATCGGCCGCACGCTGGAAACCCTGCTGGGCGGGCGCACGGTGACGCGCTACGTCGATGACGGCGAGGAGTACGACGTCATCCTCGAGGGCGAACGCGAGAACCAGCGCAGCCCGCGGGCGATCGACAACATCTACGTGCGCTCGGCGAGCAGCGGCGAGCTGATTCCCCTGGGCAGCCTGGTGACCCTGACGGACTTCGCCGGTCCGGCGACCCTCAACCGCTTCAACCGGGTGCGCTCGATCACGATCGAGGCCGACCTGGCCGATGGCTACCCGCTGGGCGAGGCGTTGACCTACCTCGAGGACACGGTCGACGAGATCCTGCCGCCCGAGGCCCAGACCGACGTCAAGGGCCAGTCACGCGACTACCGCGAGGCGGGCGGGGCGACCGTGTTCATGCTGGTACTCGGTGCCCTGGTGGTGTTCCTGGTGCTCGCCGCACAGTTCGAGAGCCTGGTCCATCCGTTCGTGATCATGCTGACCGTGCCGCTGGCGATCCTCGGCGCGCTGCTGGGGCTGCATCTGACCGGTCTGTCGCTGAATATCTACAGCCAGGTCGGGCTGGTGATGCTGGTGGGGCTGGCGGCGAAGAACGGCATCCTGATCGTCGAGTTCGCCAACCAGCTGCGCGACGGCGGCCGCGCCTTCGCCGAGGCGCTCGAAGAGGCTGCGGTCACGCGCTTGCGCCCGATCCTGATGACGGCGGTGACCACCATGGCCGGTGCCATCCCGCTGATCGTCTCGTCGGGTGCCGGGGCGGAGACGCGGTTGGTGATCGGGACGGTGATATTCGCCGGGGTGGCGCTGGCGACCGTGCTGACGCTGTTCGTCGTGCCGGTGGCCTACGATCTCTTGGCGCGGCGGACGGGGTCGCCGGGGGATGTGGGGCGGCGACTCGAGCGCGAGATGTCGGAGGATTCGGTGGTCTGAGTATTGTGATTGGGATGGGGTTTCGCACGCCAAGTGTGCGGAGTGGCACGGACTGATCGCCGTGCGCGGCGTGCGAGTCGATTTTCTTGCTTGTCCAAGAAAACCGACGAAAAGAAGACACCCCGATGCCTTGGCCCTCCGGGCCTGATCGCCGCGGATTGCATCCGCGACGATCAGCCTCGCGAACGAGGGATTGCGGACGGGTCGGTTCGACGCGACGTCCTGTCGCGGCGAACCTCGGGCTCGCGTCCATGCGAGCCCGACCCTGCAACCCCTCGCTCGCGAGGCAAGGCACAAGGGGATTTGAACCTTCGATCGCACTTTAAGCACCAGATCCTGGCGTTTGGGTTGCCTTGAGAAGTTGAATCACGCCGCCGGATGGTCGGGAACGACGTCCCCCTTGTGTCCTGCCTCACGGCTGGTGGGTGGCTCGGGGGCGGAGCGACAGGGACGTCGCTCCGAGGCTCGCCGTGACAGGAGGTCACGTCGAGCCGGCCCCGAAGCCGGCCGCCAGTCGTGAGGCTTCGAGTCCGGACACCGTCCGGGCTCGAAGGCCCGCAGGGCCAGGACGCCGGGGTGCCCTTCTTTTCGCCCCTTTTCTTGGGCAAGCAAGAAAAGGGGTTCGCGCGCCGGGCACGGCGGCCAATTCAAGCTGCTGAGCGTAAACGGCGTGCGAAACACACCCCACCGGTCGCTTACCGGTTCGGTGCCACGCACCCGGCATGCGAAACTCCTCACCTCGTCACATCACGGAAACTGCGCATGACCATCTGGGTCGACGCCGACGCCTGCCCCGTCCCCATCAAGCAGATGCTCTTCCGCGCCGCCGATCGCGTCGGCGTGGACGTGGTGCTGGTGGCCAATCACCCCATCGCCGTGCCGCGCTCGAGGCGCGTGCGCTTCATGCAGGTGGCACCGGGCTTCGATGTCGCGGACAATGCCATCGTCGAGGCAGCCTCGCCCGGCGATCTGGTGATCTCGGCGGACATCGAGCTGGCCGCCGACGCGCTGGCCAAGGGCGTGGCGGTGATCGGCCCGCGCGGCGAGGCGTTTTCCGCCGAGTCGATCCGCGGCCGGCAGGTCCAGCGCGAGTTCATGCAGACCCTGCGCGAGAGCGGGGTGGCCACCGGCGGGCCGCCGCCGCTGGGGCCCAAGGACAAGCAGGCCTTCGCCGGCGCGCTCGAGCGCTGGCTGAACCAGTACCAACGAGCACAAGGCGAGAACAAGGCATGACCCTGCGACAGATCGTTCTGGATACCGAGACCACCGGCATGCCGGTCGAGGAGGGCCACCGGCTGATCGAGATCGGCGCGGTCGAGCTGGTCGAGCGCCGTCTGACGCACCGCAACTACCACCAGTACCTCAACCCGGAGCGGGCGGTGGACGCGGGGGCGTTCGCGGTCCACGGCCTGTCGAACGACTTCCTGGAAAACAAACCGCGTTTCCATGAGATCGTCGACGAATTCCTCGACTACGTCCGCGGCGCGGAGCTGATCATTCACAACGCGGCGTTCGACGTCGGCTTTCTCGATGCCGAGCTCAAGCGCGCCGGCTACCCGCCATTGTCCGAGCACGTCGACCTGGTCACGGACTCCCTGGCGATCGCCCGCGACAAGCACCCCGGTCAGCGCAACAGCCTCGATGCCCTGTGCCGTCGTTACCAGATCGACAACTCCGAGCGCACGCTGCACGGCGCGCTCCTGGACTCGGAGATCCTTGCCGACGTGTACCTCGCGCTGACCGGCGGGCAATGGGATCTCTCCTTCGACAACCCCGCCGAGACGGCAACGGGGGCGCAGGCCGCCCTCGGCACCATCCGCGCCGACCGGCCGCGCCTGCGCGTGATCGAGCCCGAGGCGGAGGCCGCCGCGGCCCATGCCGAGTGGGTCGAACGATTGCAGCAGACCGACGAGGGGTTCGCCTGGCCGCGCCTTTCCTCCTGACGACCCCCGACGCGGCCGCGTCGCGTGTCACCGTTCGACTTGAATCAGGCGAATGGTATGCGTGAACATATCGGTTCGTCGGGACGGGTACTTCCTTGCTACCATTCGCGCGCAGCGCGGTATCCGATTTCGTGCAGAGTTTCCCTAGTGCCGGCCCCCGCCGGCGCGGTTTCGCATCATTCCGGTAGGTGGCCTTGACGGAATACATCCTCATCCTGATCAGCACCATTCTGGTCAACAACTTCGTGCTGGTGAAGTTCCTCGGCCTGTGCCCGTTTCTCGGGGTATCGAACAAGGTCGAGACCGCCATCGGCATGTCGTTGGCGACCACCTTCGTGCTGACGCTCTCGGCGATCGCGAGCTACGTCACGCATTCGTGGCTGCTCGAGCCGCTGGGTCTGGGCTACCTGCGCACGATCATGTTCATCGTGGTGATCGCGGTGGTGGTCAATTTCACCGAGATGATGGTGCGAAAGACCAGCCCGCTGCTGCACAACGTGTTGGGCATCTACCTGCCGCTGATCACCACCAACTGCGCCGTGCTGGGCGTGGCGTTGCTCAACGTCCAGCAGGCCAACAGCTTCATCGAGTCGGCCCTGTACGGCTTTGGTGCCTCCGTGGGCTTCTCGATGGTGCTGATCCTGTTCTCCGCCCTGCGTGAACGCCTGGCGGCCGCCGACGTGCCGGCGGCCTTCGAGGGCGTGCCGATCGCCCTGGTCACGGCCGGGCTGATGGCGCTGGGCTTCATGGGTTTTGCCGGCATGGTGAGCGTCTGATGTGGATCGCAATCCTGGTGGCGGTCGGTGTCGCGATCCTGTTCGGGATCCTGCTGGGGCTGGCCGCGCAATTCTTCCGCGTCGAGGGCAACCCGCTCGCCGATCGCATCGACGAGCTGTTGCCGCAGACGCAGTGCGGCCAATGCGGCTACCCCGGCTGCAAGCCCTACGCCGAGGCAATGGCCAAGGGCGAGGCGGACATCAATCGCTGCCCGCCGGGCGGCGAGGCGACCATCCGTAACCTGGCCGACCTGCTGGAGGTGGACTTCAAGCCGCTCGACGACGAGCTCGAGGCCCAGGAGGTCAAGACGCTGGCGATCATCGACGAGGAGGTCTGCATCGGCTGCACCAAGTGCATCCAGGCCTGCCCGGTCGATGCCATCCTCGGTGCGGCCAAGCAGATGCACACCGTGATCGAGGACGAGTGCACTGGCTGCGAGCTGTGCGTCGAGCCCTGTCCGGTCGACTGCATCGACATGGTGCCGATCGAGGAGGGCGTCGAGGCCTACCGGTTCCCGATGCCCGAGTCCGCCCACCCGGTGCCCACGCGCGGTCCCGCCGCCCGTCAGGAGGGCCTCGCGAATGCCTGAGGCGCGCGCCACGATTTCCCCGGGGCTGCACGGCTTCCACGGCGGGCTCGATCTCGACTACCACAAGGCGCCGGCCTGCGATCGGCCCATCGGCGAGATGCCGCTGGTCGACGAGTACGTGCTGCCGCTGCACATGCACATCGGGGCGCCGGCGATCCCGGTGGTCGCCGTGGGCGACCACGTCCGCCGTGGCCAGCTGCTGGCCCGCCCCGACGATTTCATTTCCGCGGCCATCCACGCCCCGACCTCCGGGGTGATCCAGGCGATCGAGCCGCGTGGCCTGCCGCATCCGGGCGGGCTGTCCGCGCAGAGCCTCGTGCTGGCCGCCGATGGCGAGGACCGCGAGGCCGAGCCGCTCGATCCCTGGCCCGACTACGTCGACAAGAGCCCGGTCGAGATCCGCTCGCGTCTGCGCGAGGCTGGCATCGTCGGCCTGGGCGGGGCGGTGTTCCCCACGGCCGTGAAGCTCGCCACCGCCAACCCCGGCGGGGTCGAGACCCTGGTGCTCAACGGCGCGGAATGCGAACCCTACATCTCCTGTGACGACCGGCTGATGCAGGAGGCGCCCGAGCCCATCATCCGCGGGGCGCAGATGATGCTGCATGCCGTGGGCGCGAGCCGTTGCCTGATCGGCATCGAGGACAACAAGCCGCGCGCGATCGAGGCCCTGCAGGCGGTGATCGACCGGCTCGCGGCCGAGGAGAACGAGCGGCGCTTCGCGATCAAGGTGGTGCCCAGCATCTACCCGGCCGGCGGCGAGAAACAATTGATTCGCACGCTCACCGGCATCGAGGTGCCGCGCAATCGGCACGTCACCGATTACCAGCTCCTGTGCCTGAACGTCGGCACGGTGGCCAACAGCTGGCACGCCGTGGTCGAGGGCCGGGCGCTGACCGAGCGGGTCGTGACCGTCACCGGCGGCGGGGTGGCCGAGCCCCGGAACTTCCGCGTGCGCATCGGCACGCCGATGGCGAAGGTGATCGAGGCGGCCGGCGGTTACACCGAGGGCGTCGACCGGTTGCTGATGGGCGGGCCGATGATGGGCTTTGCCCTGCACGAGGACGAGGTGCCGGTGGTCAAGGCGACCAACTGCCTGTTGGCGATGCGCCCGGTCGACCGCGACCCGACCCCGCCGCCGCAGCCCTGCATCCGTTGTTCGCGCTGCTCGGAGGCCTGCCCGGCGGATCTGTTGCCGCAGCAGCTCTACTGGTACGCCCGTGCCCAGCAGTTCGAGCGCAGCCACGACTACCACCTGTTCGACTGCATCGAGTGCGGGGTCTGCTCGGCGGTCTGCCCCTCGCACATCCCGCTGGTGCAGTACTTCCGCCACGCCAAGACCGAGATCTGGTCGGCCGAGCGCGAGAAGGCCAAGGCCGAACACGCCCGCCGCCGGTTCGAGTTTCATAACGAGCGCATCGAACGCCAGAAGGCCGAGCGCGAGGCCGCGCTGGCCAAGAAACGCGCCGCGATCAAGGCCGCGCAGGAGAAGGCGGCGAAGCAGGGTGACAATGCCGGCAACAAGGCGGACGAGGCCCCCGCCAAGGCGAAGGCCGGTGACGGTGCGCCCGCCGCGCAATCGACCGGCGAGGGCAAGTCCGCCGCCGCGCTGAGCATCGAGGCGGCCCGTGCCCGCGCCAAGGAGCGCAAGGCGCGCGCGCAGCAGGCCCAGCCGGCCCAGCCGACACCGGATGACACGGCGGGCACCGAGCCCCGCACCAGCGACACCCCCGAACGACCGGGAGGGTCGTCATGAAGTTTCCGGTGCAGACCTCGCCGCACGTCGAGGCCCCCTCGAGCGTCGCCGACGTCATGACCGTGGTGCTCTGGGCCCTGGTGCCCGGCACGGTCGCGGCGATCTGGTTGTTGGGCTGGGGCGTGCTGTTCAACGTGGCCCTGGCAGTCGGCGCGGCCTGGCTGGCCGAGGCCCTGATGCTGTGGCTGCGCGCCCGCCCGTTCAAGCCCGCACTGACCGACCGCTCGGTGCTGATCACCGGCTGGATACTCGCGTTGTGCCTGCCCAACCTGGCCCCCTGGTGGCTGCCGGTGGTGGGCGCGGTGTTCGCCGTGGTGGTCGCCAAGCAGCTCTACGGCGGCATCGGCTACAACCTGTTCAACCCGGCGATGGTCGGCTACGTGGTGCTGCTGGTCTCCTTCCCCGAGGCGATGACGCGCTGGGGCGCGCCGGTCGAGGGCGGCGCGGCGAGCCTGACGCTGGCCGAGGCGGCCCAGTGGACCTTCCTCGGCGTGCTGCCGGGCGCCACCGCGTTCGATGCGTTGAGCCAGGCCACCCCGCTGGACCAGTGGCGCATGGTGGTCACGCAGGGCGGCGACATCACCGGGGCGTCGATCTGGCAGGGCGGGGCCTGGTCGGTGTGGCTGAACCTCGCCTTTCTCGCCGGCGGCGCCTGGATGCTCTACCGCGGCGCGATCCGGTGGCACATCCCGGTCGCGATGGTCGCCGGGGTGCTCCTGACGGCCGCCTTGCTCTGGGGTATCGACCCCGAGCGCTTCGCCGATCCGCTCTTTCACCTGGTCGGCGGCGGGGTGATCTTCGGGGCGCTGTTCGTCGCCACCGACCCGGTCACCGCGTCGACCACGCCGCGCGGGCGGCTGGTGTTCGGCTTCGGCATCGGCGTGCTGGCCGTGCTGATCCGCAGCTTCGGCAACTACCCCGACGGCGTGGCCTTCGCCATCCTGTTGATGAACCTGGCCGTGCCCCTGATCGACTACTACACCCAGCCGCCGGTCTTTGGCCGCAAGGGTCCGCCGCGCACTGGGACGGAGGGCCGCTGACGTGATGAACCTGGAATGGCGTCGCGTGGTGATCACTGCCGTGGTCCTGGCCGTGTTCTTCGGCCTCGGGGTGGGCTTTGTCGCCTACACGCAGCAGAAGACCGCCGATCAGATCGAGCTCAACCGCCAGGCCGTGCTGCTTGGCCAGATCATGGCCGTCTTGCAGGGCGAGGGCCATGACAACAACCCGGCTGAGGATGCTTTCCTGCTCCCGGATCCCGAGTCCCTCGACCTGGGCGCGCCAGTGATCGAGGCGAGCACGGGGGAGGTCATGCCCGAGACGCTCTCCGTCGAGGCGCGTGAGCGGGCCATGGACGCCGGTCAGCTGGGTTTTCGTGCCCGCCAGGACGGCGAGGTGGTGGCGGTGGCCATCCCGGTGGTCACCCATCGCGGTTACAGTGGCGATATTCGCCTGCTGGTGGGAATCAAGCCCAACGGGGAGCTCACCGGCGTGCGCGTGCTCGAGCAGAACGAGACCCCGGGGCTGGGCGACAAGATCAAGGCGGACAAGACCGACTGGATCGAGGGCTTTGCCGGGCGTCGCCTGGGCGACCCGCCGGCCGACGCCTGGGCGGTCAAGAAGGACGGCGGGGTGTTCGACCAGTTCACCGGGGCGACCGTTTCGCCGCGCGCGGTGGTGGCGGCGGTCAAGCAGGCCCTGGAATACGCCGAGGACCACCACCGCCTGCTGTTCGACCAGGTCCCAAGGGAGGAAGACGAGCATGAGTGACCCGCGCCTGTCCGAACTGGCCCTCGACGGGCTGTGGAAGAACAACCCCGCGCTGGTGCAGGTGCTGGGGCTGTGCCCGTTGCTCGCGATTTCCAACACCACGGTCAACGCGCTGGGTCTCGCGATCGCCACGTTGGTCACCCTGCTGGTCTCCAACGGCGTGGTCTCCCTGATCCGCGACTGGGTGCGCGCCGAGGTGCGCCTGCCGGTCTACGTGATGGTGATCGCCTCGGTGGTCACCATCATCGAGCTGACCATGAACGCCCACTTCCACGAGCTCTACAACACGCTCGGCATCTTCATCCCGCTGATCGTCACCAACTGCATCATCATCGCGCGGGCCGAGGGGTTCGCCTCCCGCCACGGCGTCGGCGTGTCGCTGTTCGACGGTTTCGTGATGGGGATGGGCTTCGGTCTGGTGCTGGTCGTGCTGGGCGCGATGCGCGAGCTGATCGGCTTTGGCACCCTGCTCGACGGCGCCGATCAGCTGTTCGGGCCGGTCGCCGTCGACTGGGGCGTGCGGGTGCTGCCCGAGCAGATGACCTTCCTGCTGGCGCTGATGCCGCCCGGCGCCTTCATCGGGCTGGCGTTGCTGGTGGCCTTCAAGCAGGCCGTCGACCAGCGCGCCGCGCGCCGTGCCCGTGCCGCCAAGGAAGCCCGACCGGCCGAGCCGGCCGCCGAGGCCGCCGGCTGATGCCTGCATTTGCCGCGGGCAGCTGCTAAACCCTGTCCCTGATTCTTCCGACGCGTTGCCCCTGCCCGGCTTGGGCCGGGTGGCGGCGCGTTCGTGCCCGTTGAACCGTTCCCAAGGAGAGAGACATGGCCGCAGAAATCAAGACCGAGGAACTCGAGTACCGTTCGGACGACCGGACCATGAAAGGCCTGGTCGCCTTTGAGGCCAACGCGGCCGGGCCGCGGCCGGTCGTGCTGGTGGTACCGGAGTTCTGGGGGCGGACGGCCTACATGGAAAAACGGGCCCGCGACATGGCCGAGGCCGGTTACGTCGGGTTTGCCATCGATCTCTACGGCGACGGCCGGGTGACCGAGGACGCCGGCGAGGCCACCGAGCTGATGAATCAGGCCCTGACCGATTTCGACGCGCTCAAGACCCGTTACCGACTCGCGATCGAGGCGATCAAGCGCCACGACGCGGTCGATGCCGAGCGCCTGGCGGCGATCGGGTACTGCTTTGGCGGCGCGGTAGCCCTGAGCATGGCCCGTCAGGGCGTACACCACGATGCGCTCGCCACCTTCCATGCGGGCATCGAGGGACTGGCGCCGATCGCCGGATCGATGGACACACCCACCTGGATCTTCACCGGCGAGGAGGACCCGATGGCCGACCCGCAGCAGGTCGAACGGGTCGCCGAGGAAATGCGCGCCGCGGGCGCCGAGGTGCATGTGACTCGCTACCCGGGCGTCAGTCACGCCTTCACCAACCCGGGGGCCGACGAGAAGGCCGAGAAATTCGGCCTGCCGCTGTCCTACGACCCGGCCGCCGATCGCGACTCGTTCACCAAGGCGTTGGGTTTCTTCGCCGACAAGCTCGGCTGAGTGCCGGTCCGGATTGGGCCGATCCAGATTGGGGCATGACCCGGCCCGTCACCCGGGCGGCTGCCCGATTTTGGGGCGTCCATCGCGGGCGCATGGACTGCGTCCTGCCCGGAATCGCAAGTGATGGCCGTGGAGAAACGGCGCCCGCGCGCCGGTCGCGCGTCGCCATCGGCGTGTCACAAACCGCTGGCACGCTTCTCGCTGTTAGTGGTTTGCCAACGCGACGCGTCTTCCTTCATCGGTTCCGGCGTGCCCCGCTTGGTGCTCTTTGACTCCTCCTTGCTGGGCGCCCCTCGTGGGCGCCTCTTTTTTGCCGCGCGCCGGCGCCGGCCGGTCGGCCCGCTCGGGTTACACTGCGCGGCAGTTCGTTCACCACCAACAGGGAAGCCATGCACTCGGCCAACTACATCAGCACCATCGACCGCTACCACGAGCAGTCGCGGTCGATCCGCGAACTGATCGAATCGATCATCACCGGCATCGGCGAGCCACGGCTGCTCACCGACCAGGCGGCCCTGCATTCGGTGACCGAGAAACTGATCGATCTCTACCCGTTCGTCGACCTGGTCTACCTGCTCGACGAGGACGGCGTGCAGATCGCCGAGTACGGCGCCGACGAGACCGGGCAGGTCAATCGCGCGATGGGTCGCGGCAAGGGCACCGATCGCAGCCAGCGACCGTACTTCAAGTTCTTCCACGAGGGCGAGTACGTCCACCTGACCGAGCCGTACCTGTCCTCGGCCTCGCGGGATCTCTGCATCTCGGCGACCCTGCAGATCGAACACCAGGGCCGGGTGGGCTACCTCGTCATCGACGTGGACCTCGAGGCGATGATCAGCTTCCTGCTCGGCGACACCCTGCGCCGGCGGATGGAGCCCTTCTTCCGCGCCCTCTACGGCCTGTTCGCCGCGGCGATGATGCTGGTGGCCGGCGTGCTCTTCTACAGCAGCATGAGCGAGCTGGTGCACGCGCTGCTCGAGCCCGGCTGGGCGGCCGAACTGCGGCTCAAGCCGTTCGAGGTGATCGTCGTGCTCACCCTGGCCATGGCGATCTTCGATCTGGCCAAGACGGTGTTCGAGGAGGAGGTGCTGATGGAGAAGGACGTCCATCGCCACAGCACGGTGAGGCGAACGATGACGCGGTTCGTCGCCGCGATCCTGGTCGCCATCCTGATCGAGGGCCTGCTGACCATGTTCAAGGTGTCGATGGGCTACTCCGACCAGGGCGCGGTCGCCACGCTGATGGTGTTCGCCGCCGCGGCCCTGCTGGTCGCGCTCGGCCTGTACGTCTATCTCGGCGCGCTCGCCGAGAAGGCCCTACTGGGCAACAATGGCCGCAGTCGCCGATTGCGCAACGTCCGCGATCGCCACGACCACTGACCCCCGGAGCAAGGAAACCGGCATGACCGCACTTGGCCCCCTGATGATCGATCTCGCCGGCCCGGAGATCACCCCGGCCGATCGGCGACGCTTGCAGCACCCTTCCACCGGTGGGGTAATCCTGTTCGCACGCCATTTCGAGGGGCACGCCCAGCTCGCCGAGTTGATCGCGGAGATCCGCTCGCTGCGTCGCCCGCATCTGCTGATCGCCGTCGACCAGGAAGGCGGGCGCGTGCAGCGCTTTCGCGGCGACGGTTTCGTCCCCCTGCCGGCGATGGGACGCATCGGCAAGCTCTTCGAGCAGGACCGGCAGGCCGGGCTCGAGGCGGCCCGTTCCCTGGGCTGGCTGATGGCCGTGCAGTTGCGCGAGGTCGGGGTGGACCTGAGCTTCGCGCCGGTGCTGGATCTCGACCGCGGCATCAGCGGCGTGATCGGCGACCGGGCCTTCGACGAGCGGCCCGAGGCGGTGATCGCGCTGGCGATCGCCTGGACCGGCGGCATGCAGGAGGCCGGCATGGCCGCCGTGGGCAAGCACTACCCCGGCCATGGCGCGGTCGCGGCGGATTCGCACATCGCCCACCCGGTCGACCCGCGTCCGCTGGCGATCATCGAGAAGACCGACCTGCGACCGTTCCGCGCCATGGCCGATCGCCTGATCCCGGGCCTGATGGTCTCGCACGTGGTCTACCCGGAGGTGGATGCCCGGCCGGCCGGCTTTTCGCCGGTCTGGGTGCGCGAGATCCTACGCGGGCAGTGGGGCTACGAGGGCGCGGTGTTCAGCGACGATCTCACCATGGCGGCCGCCTCGGCGGTGGGCGAGATCGAGGAGCGGGTGGCCCAGTGCCTCGCCGCCGGGGTGGACATGGCGCTGGTCTGCAATCACCCCGAGCTGGTCGACCGGGTACAGAAGTCACTCGACATCGCGCCCAGTGCCCAGCGCGAGGCGCGCCTGGCCCGGATGTTCGGCCATGGCCCGGTGCCCAGCGAATCGAAGCTGGCCCACTCGCCGCGTTACGCCGAGGCACGGCAATGGATCGAGCGCCTTGGCGTCGACGAGCCGGACCTGTTCCCCGACCGCGCCTGAGCCCTTTCCGACGGAGACGCCCATGCAAACCCGCGACGAGCTGCGCCAGCAGTCCGATCAACTCCAGGCCCTGCTGGGCCGCTGTGACCTGCTGGTCTCGCCGGACGAGATGCAGGCGACCTACGCCCGTCTGGCCGAGGAGATCAATCGGCAGCTCGCCGGTCGATTGCCGGTGGTGCTGGCGGTAATGAACGGCGGGCTGGTCAGCGCCGGGCAAATCGTGCCGCGCCTGACCTTCCCGCTGGAGCTTTCCTACCTGCACGCGACCCGCTACCGCGGGGCGACCACGGGCGGGGCATTGAAGTGGCTTGCTCAGCCGGACATCGAGCTCGCCGGTCGCGAGGTGCTGCTGATCGACGACATCCTCGACGAAGGGCACACGTTGGCGGCGGTGCGCGAGTGGTGCCTCGACGCGGGCGCGGCACGGGTCTGGATCGCCGTGGCCACGGAAAAGGCGCACGAGCGCAAGGTGCCGGACCTGGCGGCGGATTTTCCCGGCATCGTGGTGCCCGACCGCTACATCTTCGGCGAGGGCATGGATTACCATGGCTACTTTCGCAACCTGCCCGGCATCCACGCCCTTCCCGAGGGCGAGTGAGCCGACGGGCGACATGAATCGACGGGAGGGCTGACGTGCATCTGGCAATCATCGGCGGGACGGGGCTGTCCCAGATCGAGGGCATCGACGAGGTGCGTCACCAGGTGGTGTCCACGCCATTCGGCGAGCCGTCCGGGCCGGTGACCATCGGCCGGATGCAGGGCTGCCAGGTGGTGTTCCTGCCACGACACGGCTACAACCACCGCATCCCGCCACACCAGATCAATTACCGGGCGAACATCTGGGCCCTGCGCGAACTCAAGGTTAGCCGCATTTTGGCGGTGGCCGCCGTCGGCGGTATTCACCCGGACATGGGGCCGGGCTCGCTGGTGGTGCCCGATCAGCTGATCGATTACACCTGGGGGCGGCCGTCGACCTACTACGAGGGCGATCTCGACTCGGTCACCCACGTCGATTTCACCTATCCCTATGATGCCTCGCTGCGCGAGGCCTTCCTGGCGGCGGGCCGGGCGCTGGACCTGCCCATGGTCGACGGCGGCACCTACGGTGCCACCCAGGGCCCGCGCCTGGAGACGGCCGCCGAGATCCGCCGACTGGAACGCGACGGCTGCGACGTCGTCGGCATGACCGGCATGCCGGAGGCCGTGCTCGCCCGCGAGGCCGGTATCGACTACGCCAGTCTCAACGTGGTGGCCAACTGGGCGGCCGGCGTGCACGACGGCGAGACCGTCTCCATGAAGGAAATCGAGAAGACCCTGTCGACCTCGATGCGCCAGGTCCGCCGCGTGCTCAAGGAGATCCTGGGCGGCGAGGACCAGATGCTCTGCCGCATGAAGGTTGGTTGACGAACCCCTCGACCCGGCCCCTTGTTCCCGGATGCCCTGACCTGACAGTCATTCGCTGGCAGGGTAAAATGTCCGCAAATCATCCGCTCGCCGCCGGGTCCGGCCCCGAATCGACGCATCGATCCGGGCCGGATCGGGCGGCGCGTCATTCCAAGCGAGATTCCCATGACGCATCAAAGCCGCTACACCGGTCTGCTGGACCGGTTCCGTGACCGTCTGCCGCTGTCCGACGACACGCGCCTGATCAGCCTGGGCGAGGGGGCCACGCCGTTGATCCGGCTGCACAACCTGCCCAAGGTGCTCGGCCGCTCGGTGGAAATCTACGTCAAGTACGAGGGCCTGAACCCGACCGGTTCGTTCAAGGACCGCGGCATGACCATGGCGGTCACCAAGGCGGTGGAAGAGGGCTCCAAGGCCATCATCTGCGCCTCGACCGGCAACACCTCGGCGGCGGCCGCCGCCTACGCGGCCCGGGCCGGCATTACTGCCTTCGTCATCATCCCCGACGGCAAGATCGCGATGGGCAAGCTGGCCCAGGCGATGATGTACGGCGCGACCATCCTGCAGATCCGCGGCAACTTCGACGACGGCATGCGCCTGGTCAAGGAAGTCGCCGAAGAGGCGCCGGTCACCATCGTCAACTCGGTCAACCCCTACCGCCTGCAGGGTCAGAAGACCGCGGCCTTCGAGATCGTCGAGGAGCTCGGTCGCGCCCCGGATTACCACTGCCTGCCAGTGGGTAACGCCGGCAACATCACCGCGCACTGGATCGGTTACTGCGAGCTCTCCGCGGTCTCCGGCGAACAGGTGACCGAGTCCTGCGCCTACTGCAACGGCAAGTGCCCGTTCGCCGGTGGCGGCTCGGGTGGCAACCGGCCCAAGATGGTGGGTTACCAGGCGACGGGCTCGGCGCCGTTCATGCGCGGTGCCATGGTCGACGACCCGGACACCGTCGCCACGGCCATTCGGATCGGCCACCCGCAGAGCTGGGGCCGTGCCTGGAAGGTGATGGAGGAGAGCGGTGGCTGGTTCGCCGAGGTGACCGACGCCGAGATCCTGGCTGCCCAGCGCATGCTGACCCAGCACGAGGGTATCTTCTGCGAGCCGGCCTCCGCCGCCTCGTTGGCCGGCCTGATCAACGATCTCGAGGCCGGCAAGATCCAGGACGGCTCGAGCATCGTGCTGACCCTGACCGGCAACGGGCTCAAGGACCCGGATACCGCCATCGCCCAGTGCACCGGCGACATGCCGGGGGTCGAGAAGGCGACCATGGTCACCATCGACGCCGACCTCGACTCGGTGCGCAACGCGATCCTGGGCTTCATGAAGTAAGCCCGGCTCGTCAACCGACGCTGACCAAAAGACCCCGCCTCGGCGGGGTCTTTTTCGTGTCGGGGGTAGGGCGCCCCAGGAAAGTATCAAGGAAGGCCGCCAGAGGGCCGTCGACGGCATCCGTTTGGCGCAGGCTGACGTTGGGGTGCCTCGGTCGCCTTTCAGCGCAACCGTGCTTGCTGGTCTGCCGACCTTGGCGATCGTGTGTTGCCGGCAGTCGTTCCTTCCCCAAGGTCACCCCGGTTTGGCAGGCACAAAAAAACGGGTAAGCGGATTAAATGGTTGATCTTACCTTTGCATGAGAGTGAGACAGACCGGCATCTCATCGGATTATCTGGTTGATGCTTCACCTACTGCTGGTGCATGTTTCCTTCGCTAATTCCAGCAAGAACCCCACACGCCTCAACTTCCCGGTCATCGTTGCAACTCGCTCTCAGTGAAACGAGTTGTTTCTCAAGCGCTTGCAGAGCGGTTATCTGCGACCGCACATGAGAGATGTGATCATCGAGCAAGGCGTTGACGGCGGTACAAGGCTGATGAGGGTCGTCCTGATAGCTCTGTAGTTCGTGAATCTCAGCCAGTGACAGGCCCAGGATTCTGCAGCGACGGATGAAGGCCAGCCCCTCACCATGCTTCTCGGTATAGACACGGTAACCGTTGTCCTGCCGATCAGGCGGCGGCAACAAGCCCTGCTGTTCATAGAAGCGGATCGTCTGTGTTTCGACCCCTACCAACTGCGCCAACTGACCAATGCGCATCAGCCTCCTCCCCAACGGATTCTTTACTCTATTGACCTTATAGTAGCTTTATAGTTTTAAATGGTACCACAACATTGTTCAAGTGGAGTCGTATCATGAGCAAATCCTGTGGTGGCGCCTGTGGCGGTGATGCAACGTCCGCAGCGGATACCGATATACAGGCCTCCTCCGAGGCGCCAGGGAGATGGGTCAGTGTTTATGCCGTGCCGAAGATGGACTGTCCATCAGAAGAACGAATGATTCGCCTAGCCCTGAACGGCTTTGAGGAGATTCGGGCACTGTCCTTCGACTTGTCGAACCGCCGGTTGAAGGTCGTGCATGACGGCGAGGCTGAGCCCATTACCGCGAAACTGGCGACCTTGGGGCTAGGCGCCTCGCTTCAGGAAACCGTCATTGCCGACCCAGAGACGATCAAGGCCGCTGAGAGCTCGGCAGTCTCTGCTACGCAGGAGTCAGGCACTCTGCGCGTGTTGCTCGGTATCAATGCGATCATGTTCGTGGTGGAAATGACTGCTGGCCTGATCGCCCAGTCTACCGGCCTGATCGCTGATTCCCTGGATATGTTTGCCGATGCAGCCGTCTATGGCCTGGCTCTCTATGCCGTAGGGCGCAGTGCGAAAATGCAGGTACGTGCCGCGCATCTGGCAGGGGTACTGCAACTGATTTTGGCTATCGGCGTACTCGTCGAGGTGGTGCGACGCTTTGTTTTCGGTAGTGAGCCTGAATCGCTGATGATGATGGCGATCGCCTTCGTCGCATTGATTGCCAATACCAGTTGTCTGCTGCTCATATCCAAACATCGGGAGGGCGGGGCGCACATGAAGGCAAGCTGGATATTCTCGGCCAACGACGTGGTGATCAACCTGGGGGTCATCACCGCCGGCGCTCTGGTCGCGTGGACCGGGTCCAATTATCCGGATCTGATTATCGGCACCATCGTGGGGGGCATTGTACTTAACGGTGCCAGACGCATTTTGGCGTTGAAGGGTTAAATAATGCTCATTATTGGCAAAAAGCTCTCGCCGTATGCCCTATTGTCCATATCGGGCCTGCTGGCAGCGTCTGATCAGGCCGTAAAATGGCTGGTGCAACAATCAATGGCCTATGGCGAGTATGTTTCGGTGACCCCGTTCTTTAACTGGGTGCACCTATGGAACACCGGTGCCGCATTCAGTCTTTTTGCGAATGGTGGAGGCTGGCAGCGCTACTTTTTTATCGGAATCGCGGTAGTGGTCTCGATTTTTCTGATCAAGCTGATCCTTGAAAATCGTCATAAAGGAGAAGCCATCGCTTACAGTCTTATCCTCGGTGGCGCCATGGGCAACCTGATTGACCGGGTCTTTCGCGGCTATGTTGTGGATTCCTTTGATTTCTATTGGCGAGACTGGCATTGGCCGGCCTTCAACCTGGCTGATATTGCAATTGTCCTCGGTGCCTTACTTTTCGTTTCCAGCAGCTTGTTGGGTAAAAAAGCAAACACCAATGCCGAGCCGGATGGATCTGACTGACACCTACGCCTATACAACACCATGACCGAACTTCCCGACAACATCCTTCACCTGCCGCAATACCAAGTACTGGGCTGCAAATCAACCGACGACGAAATGCACTTCCAGGTGGACGTGCCCGATCCCATCGCCTGCGAGGAATGCGGCGTGCAGGGTGAGTTCGTACGGTTCGGCAAGCGTGACGTTCCCTATCGTGATCTGCCCATCCACGGCAAGCGGGTCACTCTCTGGGTGGTCCGCCGCCGATACACCTGCCGGGCCTGCAAGACAACATTCAGGCCCCAGCTACCGGAGATGGTGGACGGATTCCGTATGACACTGCGGCTGCATGAGTACGTGGAGAAGGAATCCTTCAACCACCCCTACACCTTTGTGGCGGCACAGACCGGCCTGGACGAGAAGACGGTGCGCGACATCTTCAACGCCCGCGCCGAGTTCCTGGGGCGCTGGCACCGCTTCGAGACGCCCCGCATCCTGGGCATTGACGAGCTATACCTGAACAAGCGCTACCGCTGCATTCTGACCAACATTGAGGAGCGAACCCTGCTCGACCTGCTGGCCACCCGCCGCCAGGACGTGGTGACCAACTACCTGATGAAGCTGAAAGACCGGCAGAAGGTCGAGATCGTCAGCATGGACATGTGGAACCCCTACCGGGCAGCGGTCAAGGCTGTGCTGCCCCAGGCCCGTATCGTGGTCGATAAGTTCCATGTGGTGCGCATGGCCAACGATGCCCTAGAGAGAGTGCGCAAGGGCCTCAGAAAGGAGCTGAAACCGTCCCAGAGCCGGACTCTCAAGGGAGACCGGAAAATCCTGCTGAAACGCGCTCACGAAGTCTCAGACCGGGAGCGCCTCATCATGGAGACCTGGACAGGCGCGTTCCCGCAACTGCTGGCCGCCTACGAGCACAAGGAGCGCTTCTACGGCATCTGGGACGCCACCACACGGCTCCAGGCAGAAGCCGCCCTGGACGAGTGGATAGCCACCATCCCGAAGGGCCAAAAGGAAGTCTGGAGCGATCTGGTCAGGGCAGTGGGAAACTGGCGCGAAGAGACCATGACCTACTTCGAGACGGACATGCCCGTCACCAACGCTTACACGGAGTCCATCAACCGACTGGCCAAGGACAAGAACCGTGAAGGGCGCGGTTACTCCTTCGAGGTGATGCGGGCACGAATGCTCTACACCACGAAGCACAAGAAGAAGGCACCGACTGCGAAGGTCTCTCCTTTCTACAAGAAAACCATCGGTTACGGACTGCCGGACTTCGCAGAGGAACTCAACTACGGAGTCGATCTATCAACCATCTGAGGGTGGTATCAGATTGATGGGGTGAAGGTGCCCCATCAACCATTAAATCCGTATACCCAAAAAAACCCCGCCGAAGCGGGGCCCTTGAGACCGTTGGGTCGGGTCGTGGATTACTCGCTTACGCCAGTAACCGCAGCGCCAACAACCTTCGGCTCGTAGTCGTAGCAGTCGCTCATGCAGCGCTGGTTATCCGTGTCCGGACGGGTGTCGGTCACGTAGTAGTCAGCTGCGGGCATCTTGACGTCGGCCAGGGTCTCGTTGCTGCACGTGAACTCGTAGTCAACGATGTTGGCCAGGTTGAGAACGTAGCAGGTGACTGCGTACGACTCGTCAACACCCATGGTGCCCGGTGCGTAGAACGGCATGTGGCGCTTGATCATGTCGAACAGCGTCGGGGCGTGACCCCAGGCGTTGTTGACACCACGGTTGCCGACGCCATCGAGCCCCTGCTTGAGGGAGGTGATGAACTGCGGCATCGGATCGCCGGCCATCTTCGGGTAGCCCTCGGCGCCTTCACCGAACGCGCCGTGGCACATGGCGCACTGCGTGTCGTACGGCTCCTGGCCAGCCTCGACGGTGCCAGAACCCTTCGGCAGGTTTTCGCCGTCGTAGAACACACTGATGTCCCACGGCTCGATCGCCTTGTCGGTGATGTTCTTGCCAATGCCGTTGAAGCCACTGGCGTGCTCGGCTGCGATGCCGGCGGTGCTCAGGCCCAGGGCCATGGCACCGGCCGCGAGACCCAGGCCGAACTTAGAAGTTTTCAATTTGGACATTCTTCACCTCGCCAGTCTTCTCGATTTTCCAGGCCTGAATGGAGTTCTTGTGGTAGATGCTGTTCGTGCCACGAACCTTGCGCATCTGTGCCAGAGTCGGCTGGACGTAGCCGGTCTCGTCGGTGGCACGGCTCATGATCAGGTGCTCGTCACCGTTCCACTCGAACGGCAGCTTGAACTTGGTCACGCACTTGCTGAGTACCGGCTCGACCAGCTCGGCCTCTTGCCAGTTCTTGCCGCCATCGACGGAGACGTCGACGTGGGCGATCTTGCCCTGGCCCGACCAGGCGATACCACGGATTTCGTAGCTGCCCTTGCCCTTCATGTGGTTGTCCGGGCACGGGTAGTTGATGACCGAGTTCGCCATGTTCAGGAACGAGAACTGGCGGATGGTGCCATCCGGCAGCGGCTCGATGTAGTGACGGGTCTCCTGGTAGGTCACCAGCGGCTTGTCGACGAACTTGATGCGGCGCAGCCACTTGATCGACATGTTCGCTTCGCAGCCCGGGAGCAGGAAGCGGATCGGGTAACCGTTCTCCGGACGCAGCGCTTCGCCGTTCTGGGCGTAGGCAATCATCGCGTCCTTGTAGAGCTCGCAGTCGGAAGCCTTGATCGGCTCGCCGAACTGGTCCTTGGCGCCTTCCATCGGGATGGAACGCTGCAGGGCGGAGCCGTCGGCACCTTCCGCGTAGAACCAGGTCGACTTCGGATCGACGCCGACGTATTCCATCAGGTCGGTGATCTTGACGCCGGTCCACTCGGAGCAGCTCACCATGCCGTGGGTGAACTGCATGGAGTCCATCTGGACGCCGCGCCACTCCATGGCACCGTTGGCCGGGCACTCGAGGAAGTGGATCGCGGTGTGCGACGGCATGCGCTTGAGGTCGTCCATGGAGAAGATCATCGGCTTGTCGACCATGCCGTGGATGACCAGCTGGTGGGTCTCCGGATCGATGTCGACGGCACCGGCGTGGTGACGCTCGAAGTGCAGACCGTTCGGCGTGATGATGCCGTTGAGGTCCTGCCACGGGGTGAAGCTGATCGAGGCGACAGTGTCGGCGGTCAGCCAGCTGACGTTGCGACGCACGACGTCCTTCTCGAACTTGGACGGCATGCCGTAGGGGACGGACACGACGCCACGGCCCAGGATGTTCCGGGTCGGGTTGATCTCGAGCGGCTCGTTGACGGTCTCCAGCTTCACGTCACCGTAGGCATTGCCGGCGGCTGCAGCAGCAGCACCGGAAGCCGCCAGCGCGACGCTCTTGCGGAGGAATTTGCGACGGTCGCTGGAAGCCACGCCCTCGCGGGCATCGCTCTGCGGCGTCTGATCAAGTGTGGTTTCTGACATTGCTCACTCCTGCATCGTAGGCAATTGGTCGGATCATCATTCTTTAGATCCATTCCGGGCCTTCCGGTTCTCCGACAACCGAAAGGCGCGCGTTTTTTGAGGACAGGCCGGCGGCTTGCCGATGTCGACAATGACCCGCTATTGTTCATGGGTCTTCCAGCCGGGTCAATCCGAACCGGATTCCCTGATCGATGGCCCGATCAAAAAATTGAACCGGCAGCAATCTACATCAGCGGGTTCTAATTAACAACCGCATGCGGGTTTGATCATTTAATGGGGTATCAGCGCACGTGACCGCTCGTGCGGCGAACCCCGCGGGCGCGCGCCCGAGCCATCAACCCTTGGCTCGACTGGGGTGGGCCGTTATAGTTTGCCGGAAATATCCATCAGGGCAGCGACCTCCACCGTGTACCGTTCCATCCGTGTCCAAGACGCCGATTTCGACATTGGCCACCTCCTCGGCGAGATGCGCTCGCAATGCGCCCATGTCGGCGCCGTCGCCAGTTTTCTCGGCACCGTGCGTGACATCAACGACGACCTCGAGGTCAGCGATCTCGTCCTGGAGCATTATCCGGGCATGACCGAACGGGCACTCGAGCGGGTGGCCGATGAGGCGATTTCCCGTTGGCCCCTGGCCGGCGTGAGTATTGTTCACCGGGTGGGTCACCTGCGACCGACGGACCAGATCGTGCTGGTCGCGGTCGCCAGCGCGCATCGCGGCGACGCGCTCGAGGCCTGCAGCTTCATCATGGATTACCTCAAGACGCACGCGCCGTTCTGGAAGAAGGAGGTCGACCCGGAGGGCAACACCCGCTGGGTGGACGCCCGCGAGAGCGACGAGGTCGCACGTCGGCGCTGGTTCGCCGATTTCGATTGAGCCGGGAGGGCCGCGCGTGGAATCCGTCGAACGAGTGATCGAGCGACTGGCCGAGTGGATCGGGCCCCTCGGGGAGACCGAGCGGGTGCCCGTGCTCGAATCGGTCGGCCGGGTGCTGGCCGAGCCGCTGACCGCCCCGCGTGACGTGCCCATCGCGCCGCTGAGCCTGTTCGACGGTTACGCTGCCGCCGGCCCGCTGGTCTCGGGCACCTCGTTGCCGGTGGTCGGCAAGCAGTTCGCGGGCGATGCCCCGGCGCGGCTAGAGTCCGGCACGGCGATGCGCATCTTCACCGGCGCGCTCCTGCCCGAGGGGGCGGATACCGTGATTGCCCAGGAGTCGGTGACCGTCGAGGACGGCCGGGCCCGTTGGGACGAGGACGTTTCGCTCGGCGCCGGCGTGCGCGCCACGGGGGCGGATACCCGGGAAGGGCAAACGCTGCTCGAGCGTGGTATCCAAATCAATGCGGCCATGCTGGGGCTGATTGCCAGTACGGGCGTCGCCAGCATTCCGGTCTCCCGGCGGGTGCGCGTGGCGCTGCTGACCACCGGCGACGAGTTGCTCGCGCCCGGTGAGCCGTTCGCGCCGGGCAAGATCTACGATGCCAACGGGCCGATGCTGGAGGTGCTTCTAAAGGCCGCCGGCGTCGAGATCGTCCAACGGGCCGTGCTGCCCGATGACCCCACCGTGATCGACGCGCGCCTGCGCGAGGCGGCCGAGGCCGACCTGATCGTCACCTCCGGTGGTGTCTCGGTGGGCGAGGCCGACCTGGTGCGCGCCGGCGTCGAGGCGCTCGGGCGCATCGACCACTGGCGCATCTTTCTCAAGCCCGGCAAGCCGTTGGCGATCGGCGAGGTGCTGGGCACACCGTTTCTCGGCCTGCCGGGCAATCCGGTGTCCACCTTCGTCACCTATCTCCGATTCGTGCGCACGGCGATCGACCGGCTTGCCGGTCGAACCAACCCGGGCGCCTGGCCGGTCCAACCGCTGCCCCTGGCCGCCGCTCGGCGGGGCGGGGATCGCCCCGAGTATATCCGCGTGCGTCGCGTCGAGGTCGACGGGCGGGTTCAACTGGAGGCCTACCCCGACCAGAACTCGGGGCTGTTGAGCTCGCTGGCCTGGGCGGACGGTCTCGCGCTGATCCCGCCCGATGCCCGTCTTGCCGCCGGCGACACGGTCGAATTCACCGCCTTCAAGGAGCTTGGCCTATGAGCCGCACACTGACCCACCTGGACGAGAAGGGCGAGGCCCGCATGGTCGACGTCGGCGACAAGGCGCATACCCAGCGGGTGGCCGTGGCCGAATCGCGCATCGTCATGCAGCCCGAGACCTTGGAACTGATCCTCTCCGGTGGCCACAAGAAGGGCGACGTGCTGGCCACCGCGCGCATCGCCGGGATCATGGCGGCCAAGCGCACCGGCGATCTGATCCCCATGTGCCACCCGCTGATGCTCACCAAGGTGAAGGTCGAGCTCACCCCCGAGCCCGAGCACCACGCCGTGCGCATCACGGCCGAGTGTGCTGTCACGGGCCAGACGGGCGTGGAGATGGAGGCGCTGACCGCGGCCTCGGTGGCCGCGCTGACCTTGTATGACATGTGCAAGGCCGTTGATCGCGGCATGGTGATCGAGCAGACCCGGCTGCTGGAGAAGCGCGGTGGCAAGAGCGGTCACTGGCGGGTGGAAGACGAGGCCTGACGACCGGCCCGGCGCGTGATTACATGACCCGATCGGTTTGTATCGCCATAACGCTTGCATTTTCGGGCATGGCTGATACCGTTATGTCCAAGTGAACATGACGCACGTTTCACTTGCTCCTGCAGAGCAGGCCCCGGTCGAGGGCGATTCCGACCCCTCGCCCCCGGCCGGGCCCCATTCCCGCGCGGCGGGCCGCCACGCCGGCCGCGTACGTTAGTAGACACCCATGCCAACCGGATGTCGGCATGGTCCAGGCAAGGGCTGACCAGACATGCAGCAGTTGACCGACCCCTTCGGCCGTTCCATCAACTACCTGCGGCTGTCCGTGACGGACCGCTGCGACCTGCGCTGTTTCTACTGCATGCCCGAGGGCTTCAAGGACTTCGAGGTCCCCGAGCACTGGCTGACCCCCGACGAGATCGAGCGCCTGGTGGGCGTGATGGCCGACATGGGCCTCTCGCATGTCCGCATCACCGGTGGCGAGCCCCTGGTAAGAAAGGGCATCGAGGACATCGTCGGCCGCGTCGCCTCCATGCCCGGCATCCAGGACGTGTCGCTGTCGACCAACGCCACGCGCATGAACAAGATGGCCGAGACGTTGCGCCAGGCGGGGGCCAACCGCATCAACGTCAGTCTGGATACCCTCGACCCCGAGCGCTTCAAGTCGATTACCAAGGGCAAGGTGGACAAGGTCCTCGACGGGTTGGCCGCGGCCAAGGCTGCTGGCTTCGATCCGATCAAGATCAACGCCGTGGTGATGAAGGGGCTCAACGAGTACGACGTCGAGGACCTGCTCGACTACTGCATCGACAACGGCTTTACCTTGCGCATGATCGAGACCATGCCGATGGGCGAGACCGGCCGCGACGCGATCGATCACTACGTCAGCCTGCAGGACGTCAAAAAGCGCCTAAAGGCGAAGTACGACCTGATCCCGGCGGTCAACTCGGTCACCGGCGCCGGCCCGGCGCGCTACCTGCAGGTGGCGGGTACCGACACCATGGTCGGTTTCATTACCCCGATGTCCGAGCATTTCTGTGAGACATGCAACCGCGTGCGCCTGGGCTGCGACGGCACCATGTACATGTGCCTGGGCCAGGAAGAGAGCTTCCCCTTCCGCCCGCTGTTGCGAAAGGGCATCCCCGACGACGAGCTCAAGGAGGCCTTGATGCACGCGATCGCGCTCAAGCCCGAACGCCACGAGTTCACGGAAAAGCCCGAGAAGGTGATCCGCTTCATGTCGATGACCGGCGGCTGATCGCCGAGCCACGCCACCGAGACCTTCCTTAAGGCCGCCCATCGGGCGGCCTTTCTCGTGGTGGGTGCCGACCCGGCTGCCCTGGCTGCCTTGGGCCGGCCAATGACCTATGCTGTTGCCATGTCCCGGCGGCAGACGCCGTCCATTGCCGGATGGGAAAGGGGAGTCCCCATGCAGGTTGCGTTTCCAGCACGTCCATCTCGCGTTGCCTTGCGTCGGCTGGCATGGCCGCTGTTCATCCTTGTCGGGTTGATCTGGCTGGCGGCGGCCGCGGCCCAGCAAGGGGCACGCGAGGCCGTGCTGCTGACGGTGCAGGACGCGATCACGCCGGCGACCGCCGACTACGTGATCCGCGGCATCGAATCGGCCGAAGAGCGCCGTGCCGAACTGGTCGTGTTGCAGCTCGACACCCCCGGCGGGCTTGATTCCAGCATGCGGTCGATGATCCAGGCCATCCTGCAGGCCGATGTCCCGGTGGCAAGCTACGTCCACCCGGCCGGGGCGCGCGCCGCCAGTGCCGGCACCTACATCCTCTACGGCTCGCACATCGCGGCGATGACCCCGTCGACCAACCTCGGTTCGGCCACGCCCGTGCAGATGGGCGGAGGGGGGCTGCCCGGCATGACGCCGCCCGAGGAGGGCGGCGACGAGGAAGCCAGAGAGCCCGAATCGGCCAGCGAAGGAACGGCGGACGAGCCACGTCGCGGTGGCGATGCCATGGAGCGCAAGGTGCTCGAGGACGCGGTGGCCTACATCCGCGGGTTGGCCGAACGGCACGATCGGAACGCCGACTGGGCCGAGTCGGCGGTGCGCGAGGGGTTCAACCTTGGCGCACGCGAGGCCCTCGAGCTGAACGTCATCGACGTGGTGGCCGAGGATCTCTCGGACCTGCTGGGCCAGCTCGAGGGCCGCGAGGTGGTAGTCAACGGGGCGAGCCGAACCCTGTCGACCGACGGTATCGAGGTGGCCCGCCAGGACCCGGACTGGCGGACCAAGCTGCTGGCGGTGATCACCAACCCCAACATCGCGTATATCCTGCTGTTGATCGGGATCTACGGCATTATCTTCGAGCTGGCCAATCCTGGTGCGATCGTGCCCGGCACGATCGGCTCGATCGCCCTTATCCTGGCCTTCTTCGCCCTGCAGGTCATGCCCTTGAACTACGCGGGCCTGGCGCTGATCCTGCTCGGTATCATCTTCATGATTGCCGAGGCCTTCGTGCCCAGTTTCGGCGCACTCGGCATCGGCGGTCTGGCCGCCTTCACCGCAGGATCCATCATGCTCTGGGACGACCCCAACCTGAACGTGGCACTCCCCCTGATCATCGGCGTGGCGATCGCGATCGCCGGCTTCTCGATCTGGGTGCTGGGACGGTTTCTCGACGTGCGCCGCAAAAAACCGGCGACCGGTTACGAGGAGATGATCGGCATGCAGGGCATCGCCAAGGAAGATTTCGAGCGTACGGGGCGCGTGTTCGTTCACAGCGAACTGTGGACGGCCGACAGTCGTCACCCGGTACGAGCTGGCCAGGCCGTGCGGGTGGTGGCGATTGACGGCCTGCGCCTGACCGTCGAACCGATTGAGTAGACACGCCATTGCAAGGGCCGTTTGGGCCCATGGAGGGAAGACAGATGCTGGGCAATTTCGGATTTCTGATCGTGCCGCTGATCGTGCTGGTCGCGATCG
The DNA here is from genome assembly GCF_005096345.1 of Guyparkeria sp. SB14A. Classification (NCBI taxonomy): domain Bacteria; kingdom Pseudomonadati; phylum Pseudomonadota; class Gammaproteobacteria; order Chromatiales; family Thioalkalibacteraceae; genus Guyparkeria; species Guyparkeria sp. SB14A. The sequence goes on from NZ_SWAW01000003.1 coordinate 66,279, forward strand.
TCGCGATGTCGCTGCGGGTGTTGCGCGAGTACGAGCGTGGCGTGGTGTTCTTCCTGGGGCGGTTCCAGCGGGTGAAGGGCCCGGGCCTGATCATCGTCATCCCGGTGATCCAGCAGATGGTCAAGGTGGACCTGCGGATCATCACCCTCGACGTGCCCAGCCAGGACGTGATCTCGCAGGACAACGTCACCGTGCGGGTCAACGCGGTGCTCTACTTCCGCGTGGTCGACCCCGAGCGGGCCGTGATCCAGGTGGAGAACTACTACGCGGCGACCAGCCAGCTCGCCCAGACCACCCTGCGCTCGGTGCTCGGCAAGCACGATCTCGACGAGATGCTCTCCGAGCGCGACAAGCTCAACAACGACATCCAGGGCATCCTCGACCAGCAGACCGATGCCTGGGGCATCAAGGTGGCCAACGTCGAGATCAAGCACGTCGACCTGGACGAGTCGATGATCCGCGCGATCGCCCGCCAGGCCGAGGCCGAGCGTGAGCGGCGCGCCAAGATCATCCATGCCGAGGGCGAGCTGCAGGCCGCCGAGAAGCTGGTCCAGGCCGCCGACATGATGAAGGACAGCCCGGCGGCCCTGCAGCTGCGCTACCTGCAGACCATGGCGGACATGTCCACCAACGGCAAGACCAGCTCGGTGTTCTTCCCGCTGCCGATCGAGCTGACCAACGCTTTCCAGGAACTCACCGGCCACTTCACGCAGAAGCGCCCCGACGCCTGATTGCCGGGCTCCCCGCCAAGGGGGACAGACACGTTGACGGCCCGATCATCCAAGCGGTGATCGGGCCGTTTTCATGTGACCGCACTGTTGCGCTGGGTGCGGGTTACGGGTGACCTTCCGCCTGCGCCTCGGCGCGCTCGAGGATGCCGCGGTACCGTCGGCCCAGCCGGACGAGCACGGCCATCCAGGCCAGGCAGATCGCGACCACCACCCAGGCCAGGTGGGCGGCCTCCAGCGGCCACGGCAGCCATTGGGTCAGTAGCAGGATCAACAGCGAGCCGGCCACCTTGAACAGGCGGTAGCCGAACATGTCGATCCAGGCCTTGGCGCGGAACATCAGCAGGGGCGCGATCGGCACGTAGAGGAGTTCCTTGGAGGCGCGGTTGATCGAGTAGGACAGCCCGCGGTCGGCGATCTTGAGAAACGCGCCGGCCTGCAACGTGACCTGCGAGAGGTACCAGAGGCTGCCGAACAGCACCGCTATCGGCTGGACGAACAGGCCGCCGAGCACCCCCAGCCAACGGTGAACCAGGGGCGTGATCAGCAGGTTGATGCCGATCGCCACGGCGCTGAGCACGCCGAAGAAGGCGCCGAGGTAGGCGGTGCGCGCGTCGCGATCGGTGATGGTCGCCTCGACCACCTTCATGAACTGGTATTCGATGATCGGCTCGGCGATCTGCGCCAGGAGCAGGATCAGCGCGATCAGGGCGAGGTAGCGATGGCGCAGGATGGCCCGCCAGTCACCGGTCGACGGGCCCTCGTGGTTGCTCACCCCGGGCTTCTCCCGGTACAGGCCGTAGCGCCCCATCAGCAGGGTCAGTCCGACGATCAGGCCGATGATGGCCGCGGCGATCGGCAGCAGGTCCATGGTCTCGAGCCCCGCCCGGCTGATCCAGGCACTCGAGGCCATGCCGCCGGCGACGCCGCCCACCAGCCCGCCGGTGGCGATGAAGCCATACCAGCGCTTGCCCTCCCGGGTGGAGAAGATCGTGTTGGTCAGGCTCCAGAACTGCTCGACCAGGATCACGCTGACCATGTCGACGAACACGTAGAAGGCGAACGCCGCGGCGAAGCCGCTGCCGTTGAGAAACGGGTAGAAGCCGATCAGCACCGCGATCACCAGCGCGCAGGTGCCCAGGACCACGTGGATGCGCGAGTAATGCGCGATCAGGCGGTGATACAGGCCGATGGTCAGGGCCAGGGCCGTGGCCGTGGCGATCCAGACGTAGGGCAGGGCGTCGGCACCCAGGGCGCTCAGGAACAGTGATCGGCTGGCGGGCTTGAGGTGGTAGACCGCGGCGATGATCAGGAAGAAATTGGTGAACAGCAGCACCCGCCGCAGCAGCCACGGGTGGCGTGAGCCGAAGCCGGGGCCGGTCGGTCCTGGCGGGCGGGTTTCGGTTCCGGTCAGTCGAGTCACCTTGCTTCCTTCAACGAGACTATCTCCATGACTTTACGGCATTTATGGGGTATGGTTCGGAGCAATTTGATTTTGCGTCCGGCCGTTGCCGGGCCTGGAGGTGGCCATGTGGCGTCGTTTGGCGATGGTAATTGTTTTCTGGTCGGTCGGGGCGGGCCTCGGTCAGGCGGCCCTGCCGGCGGATGCCGTCGCCCTGCGCGATGCCGCTGACCCCGCGCTCCAGGCGCGCCTGGAAGAGCGGCTCGAGGCCCTGCACCTGGGCGGGTCGGTCGAGGCCGGCCAGCTTTCCATCGCCCTGGTCGACGTCACGAACCCCGACCGACCGCGACTGGCCCAGGTCAACGGCGATGCCATGCTCTACGCGGCCAGCCTGCCCAAGATCGCCATCCTGCTGGCGGCCTTCCAGCGGATCGACGAGGGGGCGATCGCGCTCGACGACGAGACACGCGACCTGATGACCCGCATGATCCGCAATTCGTCGAACACGGCCGCGACCGAGATGATCCGCCGCGTGGGGCGCGATTACATCAACGACCTGCTGCGCTCGCCCCGCTACCGCCTCTACGACGAGTCGCTCAACGGCGGCCTGTGGGTCGGCAAGGAATACGGCCGAGGCACGGCCTACCAGCGCGACCCGCTGCATCATCTCTCCCATGGGGCGACGGCCTTCCAGGTGGCACGGTTCTACTACCTGCTCGAGACCGGCCAGCTGGTCTCGCCGCAGTCCTCGCGCGAGATGAAGCGGATCCTGGGCGACCCCGCCATCTCGCACAAGTTCGTCGGTGGCCTGCTCGGCGAGGTGCCGGAGGCGCAGATCTATCGCAAGTCCGGCACCTGGCGCGACTGGCATGCCGACAGTGCCATCGTCGAGCACGACGGCCGGACCTACATCGCCGTCGGGCTGGCGCAGAATCCCAGTGGCGGCGAGTGGCTCAAGCGCCTGATCGTCGAGCTCGACGGCCTGATCATGGACGCACCGATCCGCACCGCCGGCCTGGACCCGCGCCTGGACACAGCGGCCGGTCAATAGCTCACTCCCCGGCCTGCAGCAGACGGTGCAGGCGGGTGGCGAACGTCTGGTGGGCCACCGCCGAGTTCACGTTGAGCACGTTGGAGGTCATCGTCACCAGGTAGACCCGTTCCGGGTCGCCGGCCGGGTGCTCGACGATCGCCACCGAGTGCATGTAGTTGTAGACGTTGCCGCGGTACTTGCCGCAATCTGGATTCGCCTCCCGGTCGCACTTGTAGAGCGAACCGGACTTGAAGTAGACCGCCGCCTCGCTGAGTGCCGGTGACGAGGCGTAGCGAATGCGCCGCTGCGTCATGTACAGCAGGCGTTTCAGTTCCCGGCTCGACCACTCGTCGACCAGCTCCCCCTTTTCCATCTTCACCAGTAGTCGCATCAGCTCCCGGGTGGTGCTTAGGCTGTTGGTGCCCGAGACCCGTGCCTTGCCGCCGCTGGTGAAGAACGCCCCCTGGCGCAGCTGCTCGGTGTCCAGCCCGTTGCGCGCGATCGGATCGACCAGTGCCTCGAGCAGGATGTCGCGCCGTTCGGCCGGTGGGCGGTCGAACAGCTCCGCCTCGCGCTCGACCGGCACCGGGTAGTCCTCGCCGAAGTGGTGAAGCAGCATCAACTCCTTCATTACGGCGCTGGCCGCGGCGTTCGAGCTGGCCGACAGGGCCCAGTCGAGGTAGGTCCAGAGATTCGCGGTATCGCCGACCCGCAGCGGGCGACGCGTGAAACGTTTCCTTTCCCCGTCCCAGAACGGCACCGTGTGACTGTCCCACTGGATGAACGCGTCGGCGGTGACCGTCGTCTCGCGCAGCAGGCGCTCGCGCGCCTCGATGTCCTCGGGATGACGGTCGGCGATCGCCTGCAAGAGGGCCGTGACCAGCATGACCTTGCCGACGCTGCCGGGCGTGCGTTTGGTCAGGCCGTTGTGCTCGGCGTAGCGCGGCCGGTCCGGGTCGCTGATCTCGAGCACGCTGACGCTGTAGCGGGAGGCCTCGGCCCCGAGCAGGTCGACCACCCGGCGGGTCAGCCCGGGGTCGCTGGCGGGCAGCTCGAAGCCCGGCCGGTCGGCCAGGCGCAGTTGGATCTGGTCGCGATCGAGCAGGGCCCCGGGTGGCAGGCGGTTGCCCGCGATCTCGCCCTGGCTCGCAAGGCGATAGCCTTCCAGGCGCTCGATGCCGGTCTGATCGGCGGCATCGATGGGGTAGGCCTGCGCGGCACCGCCAACGGCCAGGCCGGCGAGCAGTGCTGCCAGGCCGATGGCTGCCGTGGGTTTGGCGGGTGTGCGGATGGTGTTCATGTCTCGAGCATAGGCCAGTGAAACCGGTTCCGGCCGCGTGTCGTGTTATCGCCGTGGTGGGCGCGCTAGATCGACCGATTCGCCCGCGGTATCGAGGATCGGCCGGTCCAGCGCAACCAGGTAGGCATCGGCGCGGGCACGCCGGTTTTCCACCAACGGGCGGATCTGGAACAGGGCCAGTCGACCGTCGACGAAACCGAACTCGATGTCGGCCACCGGGTGCTGGCCGGTCGCATCGGTCGCCAGCAATCCGCGTGCCTCGACGTCATCGGCCAGGGCGCGCAGCCGGTCGATCTCCGCCGACGAGAGCAGGGTCGACGGCCCCTCGGCGGCGAGTCGCTGGATGCCGCCCCCCGGGCGCGGGGCCAGCCGGGTGGGGGCGGTGGCCTGGCTGAGCAGGCGCACGGCGCCGCTGTCCCGGTGGACGTGCAATTCCTCGGCTGCCTGCCCGTCGACCGCGCCACCTAGCCCCTCGCTGGCCGCGATGCTCAGCCACTGCCGGTCGCCGGTGTCGAGGTCGGCGGTGACCAGCACGCCCGACTTGTCCACCGGTACCGTCGCCTGCAGCAGGACGGCCGGGTAGACGTGTTCCGGCGTCTGCATGTGGGCCTGGCGCCAGGCGTGGGCGCGCTCGGTGAACGGCGAGGCCCACACCTCGCGGATGGCGTCGATGATGGCCTCGAAGCCGACCACGTTGGCCACGGTGCGATTGAGTCCCGCGCCGGTGAACCCGGGCAGGTCCTCGACGTTGGTGTCGCTGCGCACGAACACGCCGGCGGTGTCCGCCGAGCCGAAGCTCTCGATCAGCCGCTCGCGCAACCGCTCGCGGAAATCGCCGGGCAACTCGGCCGTCGCGAGCCAGCGACGCATGCGCTCGAGCACCTCGGCGGTGGCGCGTTCGCGCGCTGCGACGTCCTCGATCTGGCGCAGTTGCCGGTATTCGCCGGCCAGCCAGTCGAGGGTGCTGGGCCCGTCGGGTTCGATCGGCTGCTCGATCAGCTCGCGAAAGACACCGAACGGGATCGCCAGCCCGGCACTGACCTGTTCGGGATAGTGGTGTGCCAGCTCGCCGAGGTTGGCCGCCTTCGGGCCCACCTGCCGGCCGGAGTCGTCGGCACGCAAGTCGTGCAGGCGGCGCAGGGCGGTGGCGTCGAGGTCGAGCTTGTCCCAGTCGGGCTCGATCGGCGGGTCCGTCGCGGGTTCGCCGTCGCCCGCTATCGGTTGCCATCGGGGACCGTCGAGTGCCAGCTGCACGCGCCCGCCCGGGCTGACGGCCAGCACCACCCGGTCGCCGACATGATCCTCGATGCGATCGACCAGGTCGTCCTCGACCACCACATTGGGAATGCCGAGGTTGCGCGCGAGCAGTTGGACGTGCGAGAGCGAGTTGCCTTCGCCGCGGGTGAGGATGCCGGCGACCGGCGGCAGCGTGGCGGTGGTCTCGGGGAGGAGATAGATGCCTTGACGGTCGAACGGTTCGCCATCGGCCGGGGGGAGGTGCAGCACGCCGCGGGCCAGGCCCGGATTGAGCGGGCGCAGCCCGGTGGCGAGCGACGCCCCGAACAGACGATGTCGGGTATCGGTCAGTCGGCCGGCATCGTCGCGCAGGCCGTCGAGCAGGCGGCTGTAGAAAAGCAACGGGCTGTCGCGCAGGCGATCCGGGGTGAAGTGCCTGACCATTGGCGTCAGGTCGGCCCACCGCTCGATGGCACGATCGAAATGAAAGCCGAGCGCGCGCTGTGCCCAGCCGGGGACGCGGGCGAGGTACGCCAGTTCGGTGGCGTATCGCGAGGCGGGTGGCGATGGCCCCTCGAGCAGTCCGTCGATCGCGGTGGCCAGATGCCGCCATTGGCGTGCCGACAGCAGGCCCGCGCCGTACAGGCTTTCGCCCAGGGCGCGGAGCCACGTCAGCTGCTCGCGGCGGCTGGCGGCCGTGTCCGCCGTGTCCGCGTTACGTTCGACCAGCCGGCTGGCGACTGCGAAGCCTTCCTGTTCCAGGGCGAGGCTCGCCTGAAGTAGGCGCAGGGTTGCCGCCGGCGAACGGGTGTTCGTCTCGATGCGTTCGCGCAGGGCGCCCGCGATCCGGCCGGTTTCGGCCAGCCGATCGGTCAGGGAGGCGCTGTGCTCGAGTCGGTCCGCCGCCTCGAGCAGTACGCCGCGCAGCCGGTCGTCCGGGGCGTGTTCGCCCAGGGCGCGCAGGCGTTCGACCGCGGCTCGCGGCGCGTAGAGCGTCTCGAGCGCCCCGGCGAGCTCGGCCAGTGGGGCGTCGAGTGCCGGGTCGCGGTTGGCTTTCGCGTAGTCGCGCACGCGCTGGATGTCGCCGGCATCCGGCATGCCGTGGAGCTTGATGCGCAGCTCCTGGAAGCCCGGGTCGGCCTCGGCGACCTCGATGGCAAGGTCCCGGGCGCGGGTGGCCGCGGGGTGGTCGCCATCGACCGGCAGCAGGCGCACGGCCTCGCGCAGCAGCAGGAACCGGTCGGGCGCTTGCCACCAGGGATCGTCGGCCAGGGCCAGCAACAGCTCGCGCGACTGGCGGGTCTCGTCCTCGAGCTGGATCGCGCCGCGGTAGTAGCGCGCGCGGCGGAAGACCCAGCCGTCGTCGGCGCGCACCAGGAAGCGCTCGATCAGGATCTGACGGAGCCGTTCATGTTGCCCGTCGGGGCCGAGATAGTCGGCCGGCTCGAGTTCGGCGAGCAGCGTGGCGAGCGGGTATCCCTGGGCGCGGATGGCCTGCGTGCGCTCGCTCCACTCGCCGTGCTGGATGCCGCCGCCGTGAGCCCGGCAGGCAAAGGGTTGGGGCGGCAGGATCGTGCCGTCCTCGCAGAACCAGCGAATCCGCGTGAAGGGGCCGCGCGGGGCGGCCTTCATCGCCTCGATCCAGTCGCGCATTTCCGCCAGGCTCGGCGCGGCCGCCGCCTCGTCGGCGCGGGGCGCCTGGCCGGGGATCATGGAGCCGAGGAGCAACAAGGCCAGCGCGACCACCGCGGCGCGGAGGGGCGCGCGACGGGGGCGTCTCGCCGGGGCGAGTGTCGAGGTGACAAGGCCGGACATGATTGCGGGGCTCCTCCGTGCCGGGGCGTGGTCGCCGGGCGTTCTGTTCGCCCTCACGACCAGTCTAGCCGGGTTGATCCGGTTCGATGGCAGGCGATGGCCGGCAACGACATCGGGGGAACGTTGGGGCGAGGGGTGTGTCTCACCGCCTGATTCGGTAGGATGCGAACCGTTTCGCCGAAGGGACGATCAAGGACGCTCGGAATTCCCCGACCCGCATGCCGCCAGCCGACCCATTGACCGGAGTTCCCTGATCCATGACCAACCGCGAGATACTCACCAGCGATGCCATCAAGTTCGCCCTCGACTGGCTCGAGCACAATCCGGTCGAGATCGAGCCCTTGAAGACTGCCCTGGCCGAGCGGATGGCCCACTGGGAGCACGCCCAGGGGGTGCCGAAGCTCCAGCGCGAGGCCATCATCCAGACAGCCGCCTCGCGGGCGGTGCGCCAGCACATCGAGAAGTTGAAGTCGCGCACCAGCTGGTGGCAGCGCGCTTGATCCGGCGTGCCGCGCGCCTGAATGCAGAAAGGCCCGACGTGCGTCGGGCCTTTCTCGTTTCGGGGTGAGGGTCGTGGTTCAGAAGGCCTGGTCGAGCAGCTCGGTGAACGCGGTCCAGGACTGCTGGTCGGCGCGTTCCTGGTAGGCCCCGGTGCCGAACACGGTGAAGGCATGCGGGGCGCCCGAGTAGACCTCGATGGTGTAGGTCGCCCCGACGTCCTCGAGCTCGCCGGAAAGCGTGGCCACGTCGTTCATCGAGATCATCGAGTCGGCCCCGCCATGGGCGATCAGGATCGGTGCGCCCGGATCGGACCAGCTCTGGCCTTCCGGCGTGCCGAGGCCGCCGTGGAAGGTGGCGAAACCGCGCGCCTGGTCGACCAGGCCGTTGCGTGCGGCCTCGAGGACCACCGCGCCGCCGAAGCAGTAGCCCATCACGACGGTCTCCTCGGCCACGCCCTGCTGGCGGGCGAATTCCAGCCCGGCGCGCGTGAGCGTCTGCATGCGCTCGCGATCCTGGTAGAGACGCTGGGTTTCCGCCTTCTTCGCGCCGGTCTCCTGGGGACGGTTGCCCTCGCCGTAGAGGTCGACGGCGAAGGCATCGAAGCCCATCGCCGCGATCATGTCGGCGCGCTGGCGTTCGTAGTCGTCGATGCCGTCCCAGTCGTGGATGACCAGCACCGTGCCGCGCGACTCGCCCTCGGCCGGCGAGAGGTAGCCCTCGAAGGTCTCGTTGCCGACCTCGTAGCCGATGTCCTCGCCGCTGGGTTCCCAGCTGCCGCCGTGGTTGTCGGCCAGGGCAGGGCCCTGAGCGGCCAGGCCGGCGGCGAGCAGGCTCGCCGGCAGCAGGGAGAGGGTCTTTCGAGTCATTTGCGTGGTTTTCATGGGGCTCCTCCAGTGGGGTCAGGGCGTCACCGCCCGGAGTATAGGCAGCCCCGTCGCGCCACGCCGGCTCAATCCTCGGGGAGCAGCTTTTGCGCCCGCGCCATGGCGTAGGCGGTCTTCGGCCCGGTCCACAGCGACGGCAGCAGGATCAGCGACACCGGGATGGCGGTGATGACGATGAACTGCTGGAGCACGCTGATCTGCCCCGAGCCCATGTAGAGGAGCATGGCGGCCATCACGGCCATCACGCCGCCCCAGAAGGCGCGGATCAGCGGGTGGGGGGCATCGTGCCCCGAACCGACCATGGCGATCGAGTAGCTCATGGAGTCGCCGGTGGTGGCGACGAAGATCAGGGTGAGCAGCAGGATCGCCGCGGCCATCCAGGTGCCGCCCGGCAGGGCCTGGGCGACGGTGAGCGTGGCCACGTCGAACTGGAAGTTGTTCAGGGGTTCGGCCAGGTCGAACACGCCGTTCAACTGGTAGTGGATGCCCGAGCCGCCCAGCAGGGTGAACCAGATGGTCGTGGCGATCGGTGCCATCACGGCGACCGCGAGGATCATCTGGCGGATGGTGCGCCCGCGCGAGATGCGCGCGACGAACACCGCCATCAGCGGCGCGTAGCCGATGAACCAGGCGAAGAAGAACACGGTCCACCACTGCATCCACCAGCCCGGTGCGGTCTCGGCGGTCATGGTGGCCATGGTGAAGAACGAGGAGACGTAGGTGCCCATGCCCTGTACGTAGGCGTTGGCCAGGAACAGGGTCGGACCGAAGATGAAGATCACCGCGCCGATCGCGATCGCGAGCAGCACGTTGAAGCGACTGAGCCACTGGATGCCGCGGTGCACGCCGGTGACCGCCGAGGTGATGTAGATCACGCCCAGGAAGGCGAGGATGCCCAGCTGGGTGGCGAAGGTCGCCGGCACACCGAACAGCTCGGACAGGCCGAAGCTCAACTGCGTGGCGAGAAAGCCGATCGGCCCGACGGTACCGGCGACCACCGCGATCACACAGAACGAGTCGACCACGCCGCCGAACCAGCCGCGCATGATGCGCTCGCCGAAGACCGGGTAGAGCAGGGTGCGCGGGCGCAGCGGCTGGCCCTTGATGTAGTGCGCGTAGGCCAGCACCACGGCCGTCAGGGAACCCAGCACCGCCCAGGCGAGAAAGCCCCAATGCATGAACGATTGCGCCAGCGCGCCGGCGACCGCCTCGGCCGTGCCCGCCTCGGTGTCGAAGGCCGGTGGGGTGACCAGGAAGTGGTAGACCGGCTCGCCCGCGGCGAAGAACACCCCGCCTCCGGCCAGCAGGGTGCACATGATGATCGAGAGCCACTTGAACGTGCTCATCTCGGGCCGTTCCAGGTCACCCACCGTTGCCCGGGCGGCCGGCGAGAGCGCGACCCCGATGCCGATGAAGAAGGTCAGTAGCAGGAAGGCCTGGAAGTAGGAGCCCAGCACCCGTGCCGTCCAGGCAAAGCCGGTGCCGATGCCGTCGGCTACCCGGTCCATGTCCCAGAGGGACAGGCCGATGAAGGCGATCACGAAACCGATGGTCAGGACCAGGACCAGCGGGTCGCCGAACCGGGCCAGGCCGGTTTCGGCGGTCGTTTCGTTGCTGGGGCGGGAAGGCGAGGTCTGGCTCATGGGGAAGTCCCTCGTGGTGACGGACGTCCCACGGGGGCGGGTCGTCCGTGACCGAGTGAATGTGAATCCGCGTAAATCCCCGCGACCTTAGCATGCGTGGCCGCGAATGCGCTGCTGCCGGGCCCGAATCGGGTCAGGCGGCCTGCGTGCCGCGTTCGACTTCGTCGAGCAGGCTCACGATCCGGTCGGATAGCCGGTCGACCGCGGTCAGTTCCCGCTCGGCCTGCGCCTTGTCGCCGTTGCGGTCGAGGTCGATGATCTGCTTGACCTTCTGGTGGAGCTGCCAGTGCGGTTCCTCGATCGCGGCCATGGCGGGCAGATCGCCGTACTTGCGCTTGCCCTGGCCGAAGTACCAGCGGCCCAGCTGGCAATCGTGGTCGGAGGCGATGTTGTCGGCATCCAGGGCGTCGTGGTCACCGGCGAGATACGCGCGCAGGCGGGTCTTCCAGGCCAGGTGGGCGGCGCGGGCCGAGGCGAAGTCGAAGGTCGCGCTGGCGTCGGTATTGAACTGGGCCAGCAGTGCCTGCAGGTCGGCGGCCATGGCCGAGAGCGCCTGGCCGGCGTCGGCGACCTCGCGGCTGTTCTCGGTGGTTTCCTCGGTCTCGCCGGAGATCGAGGTGATGTTGCGGCTCATTTCCTCGGCCACCGCGCTCTGCTGTTCGGTGGCGGTGGCGATCTGCGTGCTCATCTGGCTGATCTCGTCGACCGCCTCGGTGATCGAGTCGAGCGCGCGGTCGGTGGCACCGGCCTGCTGTTCGACCTCGTCCATGCGCCCGCGTCCCTGCTCGACGCTGTCGACCGCCGACTGGATGCCCTGGCGCAACGTCTCGATCATTTCGCGGATCTCGCCCGCCGAGTCCTGTGTCTTGCTGGCCAGCGAGCGCACCTCCTCGGCGACCACGGCAAAGCCGCGACCGTGTTCGCCGGCACGGGCCGCCTCGATGGCGGCGTTGAGCGCGAGCAGGTTGGTCTGGTCGGCGATGCCGCCGATCACCTGGATGATGCTGTCGATCCGGTCACCGTGCTCGCGCAGCGACTCGATCGACTCGGCCGTGCGCTCGAACTGGCCGGAGAGTTCCTCGACGGCCGCGTGGGTGCGCCGCACCTGTTCCTTGCCGCCGTGGGCCTCGCGGTCGGCCCGCTCGACCGTCTCCGCGGTGCGCGCGGCACTGTGGGCGACTTCCTCGACCGTCTGCGCCATCTCGTTCATGGCCGTGGCGACCTGTTCGACCTCGCGGGTCTGCTGGTCCATGCGCTGCGAGGTCTGCGCGCCGGTGGCGGAGAGCTGGTCGGCCGAGGCGGTCAGCGACAGCGCCGACTCCGTGAACTGGCCGAACACGGTGCTCAGGCGCGCCTGCAACAACTTGGCCGACTGGTTGATCCGGCCGATCTCGTTCTCGCCGCTGACGTGAATGGGCTGGCGCAGCTTGCCGCCGGCGATGCGCCGCAGGATGGTGCTGGTCTGGGCCAGCGGGCGGAAGACACCACGCCAGAGCAGCAGTCCCAGCCCGACGGTGAGCAACAGCTCGATTACCGGCAGGGAGGAGACCAAGGCGTCATTCATCCAGTCGGGGGCCAGCAGCTCGTTGAGCTGGACCAGTCCCAGCAGGCCCAGCACGACCAGCGTGACGTGAAACAGGCTCAGGTCGGCCAGTCGCCGCTTTTTCGGCAGCGATTCGACCTTTTTCTCGTTCATCCAGCGGTAGCAGGCCTCGGCCTTGGCGATAGCCGCTTCGCTGGGCTTGGTGCGGATCGACTGGTAGCCGACGATCTCGTCGCCCGCGTAGACCGGCGTGACGTAGGCATCCACCCAGTAGTGATCGCCGTTCTTGCAGCGATTCTTGACCAGTTGATGCCAGACGCGTCCGGCCTTGATGGTCTGCCAGAGGTCCTTGAAGGCGGCCGGGGGCATGTCCGGGTGGCGGATGAGGTTGTGCGGTCGGCCGATGAGCTCGTCCCAGGCGTAGCCGCTGACCTTGATGAAGTCCTGGTTGACGTAGGTGATCTGCCCCTTGAGGTCCGTGGTCGAGATCAGTTGCATGTCCGCGGGGTAGTCGACGTTGTGCTGGGTGACCGGGAGATTGACCTTCATGGTGTTGCGTTCCCTCCGTGGCGACTGGTTTCACGAAATGAGTCGGCGGGGTAAAACGGCGCGAGCCCGCGGCTGGCTTCCTCGGCGCCGATCGATGCCCGACCAAATCCCTTGGTTTTGTGTGGTTTTTATCGACGCGAGCGACCGTAGGTCAGCTTGTTCGTATATGCCAATAAACAGATTTTGTGCAGCCTGCGGTGCGCTGATGGTTCGATCGGCTCAGACGGGGCGGTCACCCTCGGACGGGGCGGCTTTTCGGGCCGTTCGGGCGGCCACGCGGATTGACAGGATGGGCGCCGCTCCTTACTGTTTGTACCCTTTGCCCGAGCTCGGCCCATCAGCAGGCCGGGCCGCGTTTCGTCCACCCTTCCAAGACGCATCAGAATCCAAGTGAACGAACATTTCGCCCGCATCAAGCGACTGCCGCCCTACGTCTTCAATATCATTGGTGAGCTCAAGGCGAAGGCGCGTGCCGCCGGCGAGGACATCGTCGATTTCGGCATGGGCAATCCCGACCAGCCGACACCGCCGCATATCGTCGAAAAGATGGTCGAGGCCACCCGGCGCGGTGACACGCATCGCTACTCGCAGTCCAAGGGGATCCCGCGCCTGCGCCGGGCGATCGCCAACTGGTACAAGACCCGTTACGAGGTGGAGATCGACCCCGAGTCCGAGGCCATCGTCACCATCGGCTCGAAGGAGGGCCTCGGCCACCTCGCCATGGCGACCATGTCGGCCGGGGATACCGTGCTGGTGCCCAACCCGGCCTACCCGATCCATCCCTACGGGTCGGTGATCGCGGATGCCGATATCCGCCACGTGCGCCTGACCCCGGACGTCGACTTCTTCGAGGAGCTCACCCGGGCGATCAAGGAGACCTGGCCCAAGCCGAAGATGCTGATCCTCAACTTCCCGGCGAACCCCACCACGCAGTGCGTGGACCTGGAGTTCTTCGAGAAGGTGGTCGAGATCTGCCGCGAGGCGGGCATCTGGGTGGTGCACGATCTGGCCTATGCCGACATCGTCTTCGACGGGTACAAGGCGCCGTCGATCATGCAGGTGCCGGGCGCCAAGGACGTGGCGGTCGAGTTCTTCACCCTGTCGAAGAGCTACAACATGCCTGGCTGGCGCGTGGGCTTCATGGTGGGCAACCCGACGCTGGTCAACGCGCTGGCTCGGATCAAGTCGTACTTCGATTACGGCACCTTCACGCCGATCCAGGTGGCGTCGATCCTCGCGCTCGAGGGCGACCAGACCTGCGTCGACGAGATCTGCGACATGTACCGCCGACGCCGCGACGTGCTCTGCGAGGGCCTGAACGCGGCCGGCTGGCCGGTCGAGCCGCCCAAGGCGACCATGTTCGTCTGGGCCAAGATCCCCGAGGCCTTCGCCCACATGGGGTCGCTGGAATTCACCAAGCTCCTGCTGGCCGAGGCCAAGGTGGCCGTCTCGCCGGGCATCGGCTTCGGCGATTACGGCGATGATCACGTGCGTTTCTCCCTGATCGAGAACGAACACCGCACCCGGCAGGCGATCCGTGGCATCAAGGCGATGTTCCGTGCCCACGGAGTGCCCGTGCCGTCGGAGGGAGGACAATGAGCGACATGCAGACGAATCAGTACGAGGAATTGCCGCCGGTGCGCATCGGCCTGTTGGGCCTGGGCACCGTCGGCGGCGGCGTGGTCAATGTGCTGACCCGCAACGCCGAGGAGATCGCCCGCCGCGCCGGCCGTCGCATCGAGGTGGTGCACGCCTCGGCGCGCAATCTCGACGCCCCGCGCATTTGCCCGCTTGAGGGCATCCTGCTGACGACCGACCCGATGGAAGTGGTCGAGAACCCGGAAGTGGACGTGGTGGTCGAGCTGATCGGCGGCATGAAGCCCGCCGGCGACCTGATGCGCCGCGCGCTCGAGCTGGGCAAGCCGGTGGTCACCGCCAACAAGGCACTGATCGCCCACGAGGGCATGGAGCTGTTCGAGCTGGCGCAGCGCCACCACACCATGGTCGCCTTCGAGGCGGCCGTCGCCGGTGGCATCCCGATCATCAAGGCGATCCGCGAGGGCCTGGCGGGCAACCGCATCGAGTGGCTGGCCGGCATCATCAACGGCACCGGCAACTACATCCTCACCGCCATGCGCGACGAGGGGCGGGCGTTCGCCGAGGTGCTCGCCGAGGCCCAGTACCTGGGCTACGCCGAAGCCGACCCCACCTTCGACGTCGAGGGGATCGATGCGGCCCACAAGCTGACCATCCTCGCCGCGATCGCCTTCGGCATGCCGCTCAAGTTCGACGAGGTCTACACCGAGGGCATCTCGGGCATCGAGACCGACGACGTGCGCTACGCCGGCGAGTTCGGCTACCAGGTCAAGCACTTGGGGATAGCGCGCCAGCGCGACGACGGCGTCGAGCTGCGCGTCCACCCCACGCTGATCCCCGAGCGTCGCCTGCTGGCGAACGTCGACGGCGTGCAGAACGCCGTGCTGGTCTGGGGCGACTCGGTCGGTCCGACCATGTACTACGGCGCCGGGGCCGGGGCCGAGCCGACCGCCTCGGCGGTGGTCGCCGATCTGGTCGACGTGGTGCGCACGCTTACCGCCGATCCGACCCACCGCGTGCCGCACTTGGCCGTCGTGCCGGACCAGATCAGCGACATGACGGTCGTGCCGATGGACTCGATCGCCACGGCCTACTACCTGCGCTTTGCCGTCGAGGACAAGCGCGGCGTGCTCGCCAAGATCGCCCAGATCCTGGCCGACCACGAGGTCTCCATCGAGGCGATGATGCAGAAGGAGATGACCGAGGACGAGCGCACGCTGCCGATCGTCATGCTCACCCACCAGGTGCGCGAGAAGGACATGGACGATGCGCTCGCCGAGATCGAGGCGCTGGACACCGTCCGGGCCCCGGTCGTGCGCATGCGCGTGGAGACCCTCGACGGTTGACGCGTTGACCGAGCTGCTGCAACCCGGCACGTGCATCGAGGCGCTGGCATCCCTGCCCGCGCCTTTTGACCGTCTGGCCTTCGTCGACATCGAGACCACCGGCACGCGGCCGACACGGGACCGGATCACCGAGGTCGCGATCATTCCGGTCGACCACGGCGTGGTCGGCGAGCCCTTCCAGAGCCTGGTCGATCCGGGTGTGGCGATCCCGCCGACCATCACCCGCCTGACCGGCATCAGCGACGACACGGTGGCGGGCGCCCCGGTGTTCGCCCGCCTGGTCGACGAGCTGCGCGAGCTGCTCGACGGCCGCTGGCTGGTCGCCCACAACGCCCGCTTCGACGCCGGCTTCCTGCGCAATGCCTTTCGTGCCGCCGGCCAGGTGGTCCCGCTGCGCGAGCTGTGCACGGTCAAGCTCTCGCGTCGCCTCGACCGGGGCGAGCGCCGTCACAACCTCGATGCCCTGATCACCCGTCATGCCTTGCCCGTGGGCGACCGTCACCGGGCCATGGGCGACTGCCTGGCCCTGCCGGCCCTGCTGGCCCGCTTTGTCGAGCGCGACGGCGTGGAGGCGGTACTCGAGGCGCTCGGCCGGCAGCACAAGCGCGCCAGCACGCCGCCCAACCTCGACCCCGCCCGCTTGGACGCGGTGCCTGCCGTGCCGGGGGTCTATCGATTCTTCGGCGAGGAGGGGGCGCTCCTTTACGTGGGCAAGAGCGTCAACTTGCGTTCACGGGTGCGCTCGCATTTTGCTGACGACCACCGCAGCGACCGCGAGATGCGCATCGCGCAGCAGACCCATCACATCGACTGGATCGAGACCGCCGGGGAGATCGGGGCATTGCTCACCGAGGCGTGGCTGGTCAAGCGCGAGCAGCCGATCTTCAACCGCCGCCTGCGCGCGCGTCGTGGCCTGTTGGCCTGGTACTGGGACGACGAGTCCGGCGAGCCGCCGCGCCTGGTGCAGGTCGACGAGGTCGACCCCGCGGACCTGGGGCGGGTGCATGGCGTGTTCCGCTCGCGGATGAAGGCGCGCGAACGTCTGGGCGAGCTGGCCAAGGAATACCGGCTCTGTCCGCAGTTTCTCGAGCTGGAGAACGGGGCGGGGCGCGCCTGCTTTGCCCACCAGATCGGGCAGTGTGGCGGCCTGTGCGCCGGGCGCGAGCCCGAGCTCGCGCACCGGCTGCGTCTGAAGCAGGCCCTGGGCCCGCTTGCCTTCGAGGCCTGGCCCTATCCCGGGGCGATGGCGATCCGCGAGACGCGCGAGGAGAGGGAGGAGCGCCACCTGTTCCGCCACTGGCGCTATCTCGGCACGGCCCGCACGGACGCCGACGTGGCCGAGTTGCTGGCCGCCGGCGACGATCACCCGCTGGACATCGACATGTACCGCCTGGCGGTGGATGCCATCCGCGGTGGGGCGAAGGTCGAGCCGGTGGAGTGAGTCGGGCGAGCCAATCGGTTCGGTCGATGGGAAGACCGACGCGATTCGCGGCTAAAGCCGCTCCCACGGTTTCCCGTCACTGGTGTAGGAGCGGCTTTAGCCGCGAAATCTCCAACGGCACCCCGATGTCACCTCATCTCAACGGCGTAGGGGCCAGACGCCGATCAGCCCATCACCCCAACCGCTCGGCGATCTGCGGCCCGAACGGCGCATCGCATTTGAGGCGTACGCAGTGGCGCGCCTCGTCGGGGCCGAGTGACTCGAGCTTCTGCAGCTGATGCTGCAGTACCTGCTCGTCGGCCTCCGAGATGTCGCCGCCGTGTGCCTGGCGCTCGCGCAGGTACTCGAGCAATTGCTCGTTGTCGCACTCGATGAACAGGATGGTGTAGGGCACGCCGAGCTCGTCGGCCAATGACTCGAACTGCGCGCGCCGGGCGCGTTCCAGGAAGGTCGCGTCGATGGCCATCGGCCAGCCGCTCGATGCGCCCAACCGGGCGATCTCCGCCAGCCGATGGTAGGTGCTGTCGCTCGCCATCTGGGTGTAGCGCTCGGCCGGATCGGTGAACATCCGCTGGCGCTCGGCATCCGAGCGTACCCGGATCGCGCCGCGGGCGAGCACCAGTTCGCGGCTGGCCAGCGATTTGCCGCTGCCGCTCACGCCCATGGTGATGAACAGCTCGCCTTGGGCCGGGGTGAAGAAGGCGTTGGCGAGATCGGCGTAGTCGCGAAAGTCCTGCCAGGCCGCCTCGCGTTCCTCGTCGGGCATGCCGTCGCGCAGGCCGAGCAGGGCGATCTTGGCGCGCACCGCGGCGCGGTAGCCCTGGTAGAAGCGCAGGGTCGGCAGCGCCTCGTAGTCCCCGCTGAGTTCCAGGTAGCGGTTGAGCAGTTGGCGGGCGGGGCCGATCAGCTTGCGCTTGTGCAGGTCCATCAGCGCAAAGGCGAGATCGTTGGCCGTGTCGGTCCAGCGGAAATCGTCATTGAACTCGATGCCGTCGAAGATGGTCACAACCCCGTCCTGCAGGGCCATGTTGGCCAGGTGCATGTCGCCGTGGCACTCGCGGATGTGCCCCTGGCGCTTGCGTTGCTCGAGGGTGGGGCGGATGGCCTCGAAGGCCGCGCGCGACAGGCGCTCCATCTCGGCCAGTCGCTCGCGATCGGCATCGGTCTCCAACAGGGGGGCGGTCTGCTCGAGGTTCTGCTGCATGGGCGCCCAGACGGTGTCCGGCTCGCCGAAGTGCGTTTCGGCGGCGGCCACCTCGGCCTTGGCGTGGAAGGCGGCGATCTGGCTGGCGATCTGCTCGACCAGCGCCTCGTCCAACCCGATGCGCCGGGCGACGTGGTCGAGCCGGTCGGCCTGGTCGAAACGCCGCATGCGGATGACGAATTCCTCGGCACCGTCGTCGGCCTCGATCAGCTTGCCGTCGGCGTCCAGACCCAGCACCTTGTCGTAGAGCTCCGGGGCCAGACGGGCGTTGAGGCGCAGCTCCTCCTCGCAGAAGTGGCGACGGCGGTCGAGGCTGGAGAAATCCAGAAAACCGAAGTTCATCGGCTTCTTGACCTTGTAGGCCCAGGGGCCGGTCAGGAACACGTGCGAGATATGGGTCTGTAGGTGCTCGAGGGAGGAATCGCTCTCGGCGAGGTTCTCCTTGAACCGTTCGATCAGTCGCTCTTGCGGGTGCTCGGCCATGGGCGCTCCTGGTTGGGTCGAATCGGGAAAGCAGGCGGGGCGACCGGCGAGCGGCAAACCGCCGGGGCGGCGGTCACTCGCCCGTCGTCCGGGCTGATAGACTGGCGTTTCGGGAACCGCTACACGAATGCCATGCCACTCTGGCCTGTAGAGCCGTTCGTGACAAGGCGACGCAACGCCGATCACGGGCGGCTCGACAGGCCCCGCCGGGCGCGCCTTGAGTCGGGCATCGGCTGCGTTGTCGTCCTTGGAAAGGGAGCGACCCTTCCGCGGCGGACGAACGCCTTGCATCTGCCCGGCTCAAGACGCGCTTCAGCGGCATGGCATTCGTGCAGAGGTTCCCTTGACCGCGCCACATCGCGGTCGGACTTATTTTCAAAAGTGTAACAGCGTGGGTTGAACGTGGCATCCAGAAAGGGCAGTGGCAGCACCAAGGCGAATAGCACCGCAAAGGGGGGCGCCCGGGGCAGCAAGGCGCGCGGTAGCCGGTCGCGCCGGACGACGGCGGGCAAGACCACGAACCGGCGTCAGGCGGCGCGGGGCACGCGCCAGGGGCGCCCGAATCGGGGCTGGCGTGCGCGGCTGTTCGGCTGGGCGCTGCGTGGCGTGCTACTGGCGGCGGCCATCGGTCTGCCGCTGCTGGCCGCCTGGGGTTGGTACCTCAACGAGCGGGTCACCGAGCGGTTCGAGGGTGCGCTGTTCACCATGCCCGCGACCGTCTACGCCGCCCCCGACGAGATCTACGTCGGTCAGTCGATCGACCTCGACAGCCTGACCGCCGCGCTCGAGCGGCTCAACTACGTCGCCGCCGACTCGCTCGAGGAGACCGGCACCTTCCGCCGCCGCGGCAACCAGGTCTCGTTCCACCGGCGGTCGTTCGCCTTCCCGGACGGCGAGCAACCCTCGCGCCGGGTGGACGTGCGAAT
Organism: Guyparkeria sp. SB14A; assembly: GCF_005096345.1. Lineage (NCBI taxonomy): Bacteria > Pseudomonadati > Pseudomonadota > Gammaproteobacteria > Chromatiales > Thioalkalibacteraceae > Guyparkeria > Guyparkeria sp. SB14A. The sequence continues at coordinate 85,909 of NZ_SWAW01000003.1, forward strand.
CGTCGGCGGACAGGTGACCGAACTCGACGGCCCGGACGGCGAGTCGCTCGGCATCGTCCGACTCGAGCCGCGCTCCATCGGGACACTCTATCCGAACCGGGCCGAGGACCGGGTGCTGCTCGCGATCGAGGAGGTCAAGGAGGAGGCGCCCCTGCTGCTCGACACGCTGCTGGCCGTCGAGGACCGCGCCTTCCACGACCACCACGGTGTCGTGCCCACCGCCATCCTGCGCGCCTTCCTGACCAACCTGGTCTCCGGCGAGCGGGTGCAGGGCGGCAGCACGATCACCCAGCAGCTCGCCAAGAACCTCTTCCTCACCCACGAGCGCACCTACCGGCGCAAGTTCGCCGAGATGATCATGGCGCTGGAGATGGAGTGGCACTACCCCAAGGACAAGATCCTCGAGGCCTACCTCAACGAGGTCTACCTCGGCCAGGACGGCGGGCGAGCCATCCACGGCTTCGGTCTGGCGGCGAGCTTCTACTTCGGCCGGCCCATCAACGAACTCAAGCCCGAGCAGGTCGCCCTGCTGGTGGGCATGGTCAAGGGCGCCAACTACTACAACCCGCGCCGCAATCCCGAGCGGGCGCTGGCCCGGCGCAACGTCGTCATCGACGTGATGATCGAGCTGGGCCTGGTCGACCAGACCACCGGTGCCGAATGGCAGGGGCGGCCGCTGGGCGTGCTCGATGGAGCCGGGTCGCGGGCGCGGCACCCGGCCTTCGTCGACCTGGTGCGGCGCCAGCTCGTCGAGCAATACGACCCCGAGGACCTGCAGACGCGCGGGCTGAATATCTTCACCACCCTGCGTCCACGGGTGCAGGAGGCGCTCGAGCAGAGCACGGCCCGGCTCGACGAGGTCGAGGCCAGTCGCGGGCTCGAGGGCGGAACCCTGGAGACCGCCGGGGTGATCGCCTCGGTGAGCACCGGCGAGATCGAGGCGATGATCGGCGGGCGTGACGTGCATTACGAGGGCTACGACCGCGCGCTGGATGCCCGCCGGCAGATCGGCTCGCTGATCAAGCCGGCGATCTACCTGACCGCGCTCTCGCGACCGGCCGAGTACAACCTGATCACCGAGATCGCCGACGAGCCGATCACCGTCGAGCAGCGCGGCTCGGAGGACTGGGAGCCGCAGAACTACGGGCGCGATTTCCGCGGCCCGACGCCGTTGATCGAGGCACTGGCGCATTCGCGCAACGTGCCCAGCGTGCGGCTGGGGATGGACGTTGGCCTGGACTCGGTCGCCGAGACGATCGAGCGCCTCGGCGGCCCGCGACCGTCGCCGTTCTACCCCTCGATGTTGCTCGGCTCGATGGGCATGACGCCCTTCGAGGTCGCCCAGATGTACCAGACGCTCTCGGCCGACGGCTTCATGACGCCGCTGCGCGCGATCCGCAGCGTGGTCGATCGCGACGGCAAGCCGCTGTCGCGCTACTCGCTCGACGTGCGTCGCGCCGCCGACCGCGAGCCGCTCTACCTGCTGCAGTACGGCCTGCAGACGGTGGTAGCCGAGGGGACCTCCACGCGGCTCAACCAGATGATCCCGCCCTCGGTGGGCGTGGCGGGCAAGACCGGCACCACCAACGACGGGCGTGATGCCTGGTTCGCCGGGTTCACCGGCAACCGGGTCGGCGTGATCTGGGTCGGGCGGGACGACGACCGGCCGGCCAACCTGACCGGCTCGACCGCGGCCCTGCCGCTGTGGGGCGCGACCTTCGCGACGCTCGACAACCAGCCACGCGACATGACCCCGCCACGCGGCATACGCTTCGCCCGGGTGGACCCCGAGCGCGAATTCGTGGTGCCGGATCGTTGTCCCGGCGAGGCCCTGCCGTTCATTGCCTCCCACCTGCCCGACGCGGCGACCGATTGCGATGGTGGCCGGGGCGGTCGTGACGACGATGCCGGCACGATCTGGGACTGGTTTCGGTGAATGGCCGAGCCGGGATGCCTGGCCGGTTCGCGTGAGGGCGTCTCCCCGCGCCCGGCCTTGCCGGGTTACGATGACCCACCCTTTACGGACTTATCAGGTAGCGACCCATGCATAGCCGCCCCTTGACCGCACCCCTTCGTTTTCCGTCCCGGTTCGCTGCCCGCGCCCTGGTGGCGGGCTGCGCCGGCCTGTTGCTGGCCGCCTGCGCGCCGATGACCCCGCCGCCGGGTTCCTCGGAGCCGCGCAGCGAGCCGGCACCCCAGCCGCAGCCGGAGGTGCGCTCGACCCCGCTGTCGACCCCGGAGATCCAGGAGGAGGCCCTGCCGACGGATCGCCAGAAGCAATCGAGCGAGCCGGCGACCTCGCCGGCGGTGCTCGCCCTGGTCCAGCAGGCCGATCAGCGGCGCCAGTCGGGTGATCTGGCCGGCGCGCAGTCGACCCTGGAACGTGCCGTGCAAATCGAGCCCGGCAACGCGCGCCTCTGGCTTGATCTGGCCCAGCTGCGCCTGGCACAGAATCAACCCGAGCAGGCCGAGCAACTGGCCCTGCGCGCCGTCGAGCACGCCCGGGACAACCGCACCCTGTCGGCCGCCTGGCAACTGGTAGCCAAGGCCCGCCGGGCCCAAGGCGACGAGGCCGGGGCACGCGAGGCCGAGGAACGCGCCGGCAGCGAAGCGGCTGGCCGCGACGGGGCAAGCCTGGCGGCATGACCGCAACGAATCGCCGGAGTTCGCTGGGGCTCGAGGACGTCTTCGGCCACGAGGGGCGCCTCGCCGGTGCCTTCGAGGGCTACCAGCCGCGCGCGGGGCAACGGCGCATGGCCGAGCTGATCCGCGACGCGATCAACGACCAGCACACCCTGGTGCTCGAGGCGGGCACCGGTGTGGGCAAGACCTTCGGCTACCTCGCGCCGGTACTGCTCTCGGGCAAGCGCGCCCTGATTTCCACCGGCACCAAGCACCTGCAGGACCAGCTGTTCGACCGCGACCTGCCGCGCCTGCGCGAGTTGCTGGGCGTCGAGGCCAAGGTGGCCCTGCTCAAGGGGCGGGCGAACTACCTCTGCAAGTACCGTCTCGATCTCGCGGGTGAGCAGGCGCGCCTGCCGCGCCGCGATGACGCGCGGGCCCTGAACCGCATTCGTGACTGGGCGGGCCGGACGATCGACGGCGATCGCGCCGACTGCCCCGGCGTCGGCGACGACCACGAGATCTGGCCGCTGGTCACCTCGACCAACGACAACTGCCTGGGTCGCGAGTGTCCGCTCTATGACGAGTGCTTCGTGGTCAAGGCGCGCGAGAAGGCGCAGAAGGCCGACATCGTGGTGATCAACCATCACCTGTTCTGCGCCGACCTGGCCCTGCGCCAGACCGGCTTTGCCGAACTGCTGCCCGAGACCGACGTGGTGGTGCTCGACGAGGCCCACCAGGTGCCGGAGATCGCCTCGATGTTCTTCGGCGAGGCGATCGGTTCGCGCCAGCTGCGCGATCTTGCCGCGGATACCCGCGCCGAGCAGAAGCACGAGGCGCGCGACCAGCCGGGCCTTGCCGAGGCCGCCGATACGCTCAAGGCATCGACCGACCCGGTGCTCGAGGCCCTGGCGCACATCGACAATGAGCGTCTGCCCTGGGCGGAGCTGGCCGACCAGGCGAGCGTCACCGAGGCGCTCGACCGCCTGGGCGAGGCCCTCGACGGGCTGGTGCGGGAACTGGAGATCGCCGCCCCGCGGGGCAAGGGACTGCAGGCGCTGCTGGGCCGGGCGCAGGGGCTGCGCGACGAGCTCGCCGCCTTCCGCGAGGGCAAGGCCGAAACCCAGGGCCACGCGGTGCGCTGGGTGGAGCGCCGCACCCGCTCATTCACCCTGCACACCACGCCGGTCAACGCCGCGGGGCAGCTCAAATCGCACGTCGAATCGGCGCCGCGCGCCTGGATCATGACCTCGGCGACGCTCGCGGCAGGCAAGGACTTCAGTCATTTCACGCGGCGCATGAACCTTGATGATGCCCGCTGCGAGCAGGTCGAGTCGCCGTTCGACTTCCCCAACCAGGCCGTGCTCTACCTGCCGCCCAACCTGCCCGAACCGTCCGGGCCGGGCGGGGCGCGCGAGCACACGCTCGCGTCATTGCGTGCCGTCTACCCGCTGTTGAAGGCCAGCGGCGGGCGGGCGTTCCTGCTGTTCACCTCCCACCGGGCGTTGAAGCTCGCCGCCGAGACGCTCGGCGAGCACCTGACCGAATTGCCGCTGTTCGTGCAGGGCACGCAGGCCAAGTCGGCCCTGCTCGAGGCGTTCCGCGAGGCGGGCAACGGCGTGCTGCTCGGCACGCAGAGTTTCTGGGAAGGGGTGGACGTGCGCGGCGAGGCGCTGTCGCTGGTGATGATCGACCGGATTCCCTTCGCCGCGCCCGGCGACCCCGTGCGCGCGGCCCGCGAGCAGCGCCTGAAGGACAAGGGGCTGGTGCCGTTCGTGCACATGGCGCTGCCCGAGGCGATCATCACCCTCAAGCAGGGTGTGGGCCGGCTGATTCGCGACACGGCCGATACCGGGGTCATGGTGCTCTGCGACCCGCGCCTGCAGTCCAAGGGCTATGGCCGGACCATCCTCGATGCCCTGCCGCCGATGCGGCGCACCCGTGACGGTCGCGTGGCGCGTGACATGCTCACCCGCCCGACCGAATCCCAAGAAAAGAGCGCCGAAAACGCGATTTGATGCCGTGTCGCGTCGGTGTGCCGGTGCAAGGGGTATATCAGTCTTCCATTAACTGAGTATGACGCTGCGTTGAGTGTATCGGTCTGGCTACATACCACCCGCTGATTCGTCCGAGCCAGGGAGGCGCAGCGGATTGGTTCACGGTTATCGCGAAATACCTCGCATGCGCACCATCAAGTCGTTCATCCTCGCGATGTCCCTGCTCGTCTCGCTGTTGTTCTTCGGCGGGGCCTACCTGATCGTCTCCGGCATCTTCAACCAGTCCGTGCAGCAGAGCGCGCTCAAGGACTCGGATCTGCTGGCGCGCTCGACCTTCGCCTCTATGTACCAGCTGATGAGCACCGGCTGGACCCGCGAGCAGCTCGAGGACTTCGTCGAGGCCAACCGCCAGGCGCTGGCCGGCAGCGGCTACGACCTGGAGATCTACCGCGGCCCGGTGGTCGCCGAGCAGTACGGCCAGATCGACCAGGCCCCGATCGACGACTCGGTGGCAGCGGTGTTCGATTCCGGGCGCACCCTCGAGCACGTCGAGCAACACGCGGTGCGCTACACCTTCCCCCTGCGCGCCGAGGCCAAGTGCCTGGCCTGCCACGCCACGGCCGAGGAGGGCGACGTGCTGGGCGTGATCGACGTCGAACAGGACTTCTCCGCGGCGATCGCCGAGGCACGCGAGAACTTCTTCTTCTGGCTGATCCTGCTCGCCCCGCTGCCGATCATCGGCGCCGGGCTGATCACGGTATTCGTCAACCGGCGCATCACCCGCTCGGTCGAGCTGCTCGAGGAGAACGCCGCCAAGGTCAACCGCGTCGCCGACCTGCGCAATCTCTCGCTGGGCGACACCGATCTGGGTTTCGACGAGCTCAACCGCGTGTTCCGCAGCTTCGAGGAGCTGGTGGGCAAGTTCCGCAGCGTGGCGGTCGATCGCGACCTGCTCGAATTCGAGATCAAGCTGCTGGAGAAGTTCATCATCACCTCGGAGGTGGTACGCGACTGGCACGACTACATCTGCCGGTTGATGACCGACATCAACGAGGTGATCGAGACCTACACCCTGTTCTCGATCTTCAAGGTCGACGACGAACTGTTCGACCTGGACGTCTTCTGGCGCTCGCCGCCATCGGAGGACAGCCGCAAGCTGCTCGAGCGGGCGGTGCGCGAGCACATGGTCGATCATCCCAACCTGAGCGACGCGACGCTGGTGCATATCAACCACCACGTCGCCGACCACGACGGCGCGCTGATCGAACTCGACGAGTCCGACGTGCGGGTGCAGGTGAAGTCCCTGCTGGTGGACTCGCCCAAGATCGGCGGCATCGTCGGCATCGGCGTGCAGGCCGAGACGGTCAACGACGAGACGCGCCTGCTGGTGATCGAGAGCGTGCTCTCGACGCTCCTGAACGTGGTCGGCTCGGTCAAGGCGATCTTCAAGTACACCCGCGATCTCGAGTACTACGCGACCCGCGACCCGCTCACCAACCTCTACAACCAGCGGGTGTTCTGGGAGCTGATCGGCTACGAGATCGACCGGGCCCAGCGCCACGACCAGCGTTTCGCGTTGCTGCTGATCGACCTGGACAACTTCAAGCTCGTCAATGACAGCTACGGCCACGCCTTCGGCGACTCCTTCCTCAAGGCCTTCGCCGATGCCATCGGCAAGGGTCTCAAGCGCGGCGACATCTTCGCCCGCTACGGTGGCGACGAGTTCGTGGTGGTGCTGCCGGAGACCGATCTGGAGAAGGCCTGCGTGACGGCCAACGCGGTGCTCGCCGAGACCGACGGCATCGTGCTGACCGCGCCGGACGGCGACCCGGTCTCCGCCTCGGTGTCGATCGGCATCGCGGTCTATCCAGACCATGCCCAAGAGCCCAAGGACCTGTTCCTGTTCGCCGACAACATGATGTACAAGGCCAAGGCCGAGGGTAAGGCGCGCGTGGCGGTGCCGAGCGAGGAGGACGTCATGGACGTGTTCCGCTCGATCAGTGAGAAGGGCCTGACCATCCTCCGGGCCGTCGAGGAAAAGCGGATCGTGCCGTACTTCCAGCCGATACTCGCCACCGGGCCCGACCGCATCGAGGCCGTCGAGGTGCTCTCGCGCATCGACCTGGGCGAGACGATCATGGGCGCTTCCGAGTTCATCGAGATCGCCGAGAAGATGGGCGTGATCGACCGGATCGACTACATCATGATCGAGAAGGCCCTCGCGGAGGTGGCCGCCACCGGTTTTGCCGGGCTGGTGTTCATCAATCTCTCGCCGCGGGCGCTGGTGCTCTCCGAGTTCATCCCCACGGTGCGCCGGATCGTGGAAATGGCCGGCGTGGAAAAATCGCGCATCGTCTTCGAGCTGACCGAGCGCGACACGGTCAAGAACATCCAGGTGCTGGAGAAGTTCGTCCAGGAGCTGCGCCTGGAGGGTTTCAAGTTCGCGATCGACGACTTCGGCTCGGGCTTCTCCTCGTTCCACTACCTCAAGCACTTCCCGATCGACTACCTCAAGATCGAGGGCGACTTCATCCTCAATCTGCTCGAGGATTCGCGCGACCGCGCCTTCGTGCGCCTGATCGCCGAGCTATCCCGCGAGCTCGAGATCCACACGGTCGCCGAGTTCGTCGAGAGTGAGGAGGTGCTCGAGCAGGTGCGCGCACTCGGCATCGATTACGCTCAGGGTTTCCTGATCGGCCGGCCGGCGCCATCGCCGATGCGCTACCTGCCCGCCGCGACCGACTGACCGGTCGCGCACCGCGCCGGGCGGCGTTGAGTCGGCCCAACGCGCGTGCGACAATCGCGCCTTTCCCCGCATGTGACACGCCCCATGACTGCAAGACTTCTCGACGGGCGAGCCGTCGGCGCCACCGTGCGCGCCGGGCTTGCCGAGACGATCGCCGCCTATACCGAGAACGGCCACCGTCCGCCCGGGCTGGCGGTGGTGCAGGTGGGGGGGGATCCGGCCTCGTCGGTCTACGTGGCCAACAAGCGCAAGGCCTGCGCCAAGCTCGGCATCGAATCGTTCTCGCACGATCTCAAGGACACGGTCACCCAGGCCGAGCTCGATGCCCTGGTCGACGAGCTCAACGAGGACCCGCGCATCGACGGCATCCTGGTTCAGCTGCCGTTGCCGGAGCACCTGAGCGCCGATTCGATCATCAACCGCATCGACCCGGACAAGGACGTCGACGGCTTTCACCCCACCAACATCGGCCGGCTCGCCATCCGTCAGCCGGGCCTGCGCCCCTGCACGCCCTTTGGGGTGATGCGCTTGCTCGAGGAGACCGGGCGCGACCTGCACGGCATGGAGGCCGTCGTGGTGGGGGCGTCGAACATCGTCGGCCGTCCGATGGCCCTCGAGCTGCTGCTGGCCGGGGCCACCGTCACGGTCTGCCACCGCTTCACCGAGGACCTGGCCGCCCACGTCCGTCGTGCCGACCTGGTCGTGGTCGCCGCCGGCAAGCCGGGGCTGGTCAGGGGCGAGTGGATCAAGGACGGGGCGATCGTGATCGACGTGGGTATCCACCGTCGCGAGGACGGCACGCTGCATGGCGATGTCGACTTCGACGCGGCGGCCGAACGGGCCGAGTTCATCACGCCGGTGCCCGGCGGGGTGGGGCCGATGACCATCGCCATGCTGATGCACAACACGGTCACGTCCTGGCGGCGTCGGCTGGGTTTGGGTTGAGCGCCCGATGAGCGAGGCCGCCGCCGACCCGTCCGACTGGACCATCGCGCGTCGCTTTCGCGGCTTCGTGCCCGTGGTCGTCGACGTGGAGACCGGCGGGCTCGACCCGCAGGGGCATGCCCTGCTCGAGCTGGCCGCCGTGCTGCTCGACGTCGACGAGCGCGGCCGGCTCTATCCCACCGAGGAGATCGCCGTCTCGGTGCACCCCAGTCACCTGACGGAGGTCGACCCCGTCTCGATCAAGATCCACGGCATCGACCCCTCCGACCCCGAACGCGAGGCGGTCGAAGAGCGTGCCGCGCTGGATGCCTTCTTCCGCCCGATCCGCCGCCAGGTCAAGGCGCTCAACGCGCGCCGCGCGATCCTGGTGGGCCACAACGCGCCGTTTGACCTCGCCGTGGTCAAGGCCGCCTGCGAGCGCACCGGCTACAAGCGCAACCCCTTCCACCCGTTCTCCACGCTCGACACGGTCACCGCTGCCGCCGTGGCGATCGGCGAGACGGTGCTGGCCAAGGCCTGCACCGCCGCGGGTTTCGACTGGGACAACAGCCGCGCCCACGGCGCGCTCTACGACGCGCAGAAGACCGCCGAGCTGTTCTGTCACATCACCAACCGGCTCTCCACCGAGAACGGCCGGGCCGCATTGCGGGTGCGCGAGCCGATCAAGTAGGGCGGTCCTCCGATCCCTACGTCGTCCCCGCCTCCGTGTCGTCCTCGCGGTGGACCACGTTGAGCGTGATCCGTCCCCGACCGTGCCCGTCGTCCTCGCCCTCGAAGCGCTTGTGGATGGTCACGGAGTCCTTGTCCGTCTTTCCGGCCTCGGCATGCACGTAGCGCTCGCCCACCGGCACCTGCAGGGGCGAGTTGTCCTGCGTGGCGTGCGCGATGGCGAGTCGCGCGATCGCGTCGAGCTCCGCCGGGGTGATGTCGACCACGACGTTGAGGTCGCGCACCGCCGCCTGTAGGTGGCGCGAGGTCAGCGGCGGAGCGGGCGGTTCGTCCCAGCGGGCGAGCCCGATGGGGTAGCGCCGCCACGGGAACGGGTAATTGGCGATCACCGCCACCGCGAACAGGATCGCGGTGTTCGCCAGCACCGGGACGACGAGATAGAGATAGCCCAGCTCGTGGACCGGTGCCCCGCCGATCACCGCGATCAGGGCGGTCGCCCCGCCGGGCGGGTGCACGCAGCGCAGCAACTGCATGGCCGCGATCGCCCCACCGACGGCCACCCCGGCCGCCAGGGCCGGGTCGGGAATCCAGGCCGCCGCGCTCACGCCGATCGCCGCCGACACGATCTGGCCGCCGAACACCGGCCACGGCTGGGACAACGCCCCGTGCGGCACGGCGAACAGCAGCACGGCCGCCGCACCCATCGAGCCGACCATCAGGAGCGCTGCCCACGGCCCGGCCACCCAGTTGGTCAAGGCGTAGACGGCCCAGATCCCCACCAGGGCGGCCAGTCCCGCGATCACCATCTCGCGCCAGCCCACCCGGGTGGTGCCGGGGCCGATCAGGTCGCGGATACGAGTCAACAGGGTCTTGTCTTGGGTCGGGTCAGTCATGCCGGTTTCCTGCATTGCATCAAGCGGCGTGGGCCGATCGGCGTCGGTCGAGGAGCGCGGATTCTACCTGTCTTGCCCCGTGATGGTGCAACCGGCCCAACCGAGGGCCGCGTGCAGGGGCGCGTGGATTGACGGGGTCCGGGTCGAGCGGATAGAGTTAAAAGTTAGTCTTGACTAACTTTGGCGAGGGGCAGTCGATGCCGGCAAACGAGAGAGCAGGGCGGGGCATCCTGACGGACGCCGCGAGGCGCTACCTGCGGCGATGCGCGCTGGCGTTCCCGGCCCTGGTCGTGCTGTTGGCCGCGCCGCTGGCCGGTCAGGCGGGCGAGCGCCTTTCCATTGTCGCGACCACCGGCATGATCGCCGACGCGGCACGCGAGATCGGGGGGGATTCGGTCGAGGTCGAGGGGCTGATGGGCCCCGGGATCGACCCGCACAGCTACCGCCAGACCCGCAGCGACATCGTCGCCATGACGCGTGCCGACCTGGTGCTCTGGCACGGCCTGTACCTCGAGGCGCAGATGGAGGAGTTCCTCCAGCGACTGGCCAAGCGCCAGACCGTGGTGGCCGTCGCCGAGCAACTGCCGCGCGAGCGTCTGCTCGGCCACGAGGACTACGACGACAAGCGCGACCCGCACGTCTGGATGGACCCGTCGCTCTGGGCCAAGGTGGTCGTGGCGATCCGCGAGGCCATGATCGAGGCGCGCCCCGACCGGGTAGCGATGTTCCGCCAACGCGCGGATGCCTACCTCGAGCGCATCGAGCGACTCGGCGACTGGGCCGCCGAGATGACCTCGAGCGTGCCCGACGAGGCGCGCGTGCTGCTCACCGCCCACGATGCCTTTGCCTACTTCGGTCGGGCCTACGGCTTCGAGGTGATCGGCATCCAGGGCATATCGACCGAGTCCGAGGCGGGACTGCGCCGGATTCGGGATCTCGTCGACCTGCTGGTCGAACGCCGCATCGGCGCGGTATTCGTGGAAAGCTCGGTATCCGATCGCAACATCCGCGCGCTGGTGGAAGGCGCGGGTTCGCGCGGTCACGCGGTGCGCATCGCGGGTACGCTCTATTCCGATGCGATGGGCCCGGCGGGGACCTACGAGGGGACGTATATCGGCATGATCGACCACAACATCACTACCATCGTTCGCGCCCTGGGCGGCGAAGCACCGGCCGACGGCATGCAGGGGCGCCTGGCCGTGGCTCCGGCCGAGGCGTCGCGATGATTGACGCGTTGCGCACGGCCATGGGGCGGGGGACGCCGAGCGACCCGCTCGACAGCCTGTCGGACAAGCCGCTCGCGGTGCGTGGCCTGACGGTGTCCTACGGCGACAAGCCGGCCGTGTTCTCGCTCGACATGACGGTCGAGCCGGGATCGATGACCGCCATTATCGGTCCGAACGGCGCCGGCAAGTCGACCACCCTCAAGGCCGTGCTGGGCATCGTGCCGCGGCTGTCCGGGGTGGTTTCGGTGTTCGGCCAGCCGCTGGCCGCGAGCCGGCGGCGCATTGCCTACGTGCCCCAGCGCGCCTCGGTCGATTGGGATTTTCCCACCCGCGTGATCGACGTGGTGCTGATGGGGCTGGTCCGTGAGCTCGGCCTGCTGCAGCCGGTGCGCGGGCATCATCGCCAGCGTGCCTTCGATTGCCTCGATCGCGTCGGCATGCGCGATTTTGCCGATCGGCAGATCGGCCAGCTGTCCGGCGGCCAGCAGCAACGGGTCTTTCTTGCGCGAGCCCTGGCCCAGGGGGCGGACCTCTACCTGCTCGACGAGCCGTTCGCCGGGGTCGACGCGGCCACCGAGCGCGCGATCATCGACGTGCTCAAGGGCCTGAAGGCGGAGGGGCGCACGGTCGTTGCCGTCCACCACGATCTATCCACCGTGCGCGACTACTTCGATCACGTCTTGATGATCAACGTGCACAAGGTCGCCGAAGGCCCCGTCGCCGAGGCCTTCACCGAGGAGAACTTGCAGCGTGCCTATGGCGGCCGCCTGGCGGCGAACCTGATGGACCAGCTCCAGCTCGGCGGTCACTGATGGGGGCGACCATGCTGCTCGACGCCCTGACCTTGCAACTCGGCTACAACGCCACGCTGGTGGCCATCGGCGCGGCGCTGCTCGGCATTGCTGCCGGGGCGTCGGGCACCTTCCTGTTCCTGCGAAAACGCGCGCTGGTCTCGGACGCGATCAGTCATTCGACGCTCCCCGGTGTGGGGCTTGCCTTCCTGGTAATGACGGCCTTCGGCGGCGACGGTCGTCACCTGGTCGGCCTGTTGCTGGGCGCCTCGCTCACCGCGACGCTGGGCCTGTGGGCCATGCACGCGCTGACCCGGCACACGCGCCTGGCCGAGGACGCCGCGATCGGCGCGGTACTCTCGGTGTTCTTCGGTTTCGGCGTGGTGCTGCTGACCGTCATCCAGACCGTCTCGGTCGGCCGCCCGGCGGGGCTCGAGGATTTCCTGCTGGGTGCCACGGCGGGCATGCTCTACCAGGATGCCGTGCTGATCGCGGTGGCCGGGGCACTGGCGGTGCTGGTGGTCTGGGCGCTGCGCCGGCCCATGACCCTGGTGGCCTTCGATGCCGGTTTCGCGTCCGCCGCCGGGGTCAATGTCCGGCGCGTGGACCTGGCCATGATGGGCCTCGTGTTGGCGGTGACCATCATCGGGCTCAAGGTGGTCGGCCTCGTGCTGATCGTCGCGTTGCTGATCATCCCGCCGGTGACCGCCCGGTTCTGGAGCAATCGCAGCGACCGGGTGGTGGGCATCGCCGGCGTGTTCGGCGGGGTCTCGGGCTTTGTCGGCGCGGCGATTTCCGCGACGGCCCCGGCGCTGCCCACCGGACCGATCATCGTGCTGACCGCCTTCGCCCTGTTCGCCGTCTCGATGCTGTTCGCCCCCGGTCGCGGGGTGCTGGCCGCCTGGCTGCGCCACCGGCGCCAGCAGCGCCGCATCCACCTGCGCCAGGGGCTGCTGGCGATCGCCCAGGACCTGCCCATATACGAGCGCTACACCCTGGGCCTGCTGGTGCGTGCGGGACTGGCCCGCGCGGACGGCGTGCCCACCGAGCTGGGGCGCCGGCGCGCCGAGAAGGCCTGCCGCGACGAATCGCGCTGGGCGATCGCCCGCCGCATGCACTCGCACGAGTCGGCCGTGTCCCGCTACGACGGGCTGCTGCCGATCGAGGACGTGCTAACCCGCGACGAGATCCGCGAGATCGATCGCCAGATCGCCGAGTCCGGCGGGGAGTGCGCCTGATGGGTGGCGAGTTCGTGATGCTCTCGCTGGTGCCGATCCTGATCGGCGTGTTCGCCGCCATTGCCTGCGCGCTACCCGGCAATTTCCTGGTGCTGCGCCGACAGGCCCTGATCGGCGATGCCATCAGTCACGTCGTTCTGCCCGGGATCGTGGTCGGCTTTCTCTTGAGCGGCACGGTCAGTTCCTGGGCGATGATGGCCGGTGCCGCCAGCGCGGCGGTGGTGGCCGTGCTCCTGATCGAACTGATCCGGCGGCTGGGGCGTATCGAGCCGGGCGCGGCCATGGGCGTGGCCTTCACCGCGCTGTTCGCCTTCGGCGTACTCCTGCTCGAGCAGTCGGACACCTCCTCGGTGCACCTGGACGTGCAGCACGCGCTCTACGGCAACCTCGAGAGCCTGATCTGGGTGGAGGCCCGGGGCTGGAGTTCGCTGTTCGACCCGGTCGCCCTGGCTGGCCTGCCGCCGGAGCTGGGGCGCATCTCGATCGTGGCACTGGTGATGTTGCTGTTCACGGTGGTGTTCTGGCGACCGCTGAAGATATCTACCTTCGACGAGGGCTTTGCCCGCGTGCTGGGCATGCGGACCAACCTGATCGGTTTCGGGCTGGTGATCATGGCGGCCATCGCCGCGGTCGCCGCCTTCGACGCGGTGGGCTCGATAATCGTCATCGCCATGTTCATCTGCCCGCCGGCCGCCGCGCGCCTGATGACCAACCGACTCGAGACCCAGGTGCTCTGGTCGGTGGCCTTTGCCGTCTTCTCGGCGGTGATGGGCTACGTGCTGGCCGGTTACGGTCCGCTGTGGCTGGGTGCCGACGACGCCGTGAGCGCCGCCGGCATGATCGCCACGGTCGCCGGGCTCGTCCTGGCCCTGGCCGCCGTCTACGGCCCGCATCGTCGATCCAGTGGTGCCCCGGCCGACGGCTGAGCGCGCCACGATAATCGAGGGGTAGACGGCGGCCGACCGTCCGGCGGTCGCGGCGCCGTTTACGGCCCGGTAAACTGTCCCGGTCGAGGCCACCGCCCGTCGACTTGGCAACACGCATTACCCGAGAGGAAGAGAACGCATGATGGAAGTCCTGAAGACAGGGAAGGTCGCCGGCCTGACCGCCGTGGCCGGTTTGCTGGCATTGGCCGTGGCCGGCTGTTCGAGCCCCAAGGCCGATTTCGAGGCCACCTGCGAGGAGAACTCCGGGGATGTCGAGGGCTGTGCCTGCATGGGCGAGCGGCTGGACAAGAACCTCAGCGAGGAGCAGTTCGGTGAGCTGGTCAAGCTGATGCGCGAGGAGGATGCCTCCCTCGAGCAGATCGGCACCCGCCTGGACCAGAACACCTTCCAGGAGATCATGATCGCCGCCAAGCAGTGCGAGGCGAATCCCTGATCAGCCGCGCGTTCGCGCTCTTCCTGGCCCTGGCCGCGCTGCCGGTGCAGGCAGGGGAGGTCTCCCCGAACACCCCGACGGCCCCGCCATTGCAGACCGGCGATATCGTGCTGACCGGCAACGACGGGGCCTGGGCGTTCCTGGCCCGCCGATTTGCCGAGCACGACCCACGCTGGAGCCACGTCGGCATGATCGTGCGAGACGGTGATGACCTCGAGGTGGTGCACATGGATGGCTCGCCCCTGGGTGGCCACATCCGTCGCGAACCGCTCGCCCGCTTTACCGGACAGGCGCAACTCAGTCGTCTGGTGCGCCCGGCGCTGAATGATGGGCAGCGCCGGCAGCTGCGTGCCTGGCTCGACGGGCACCTGGCCCGAAACACCGCATTCGATACCCGCTTTCGCCTCGACGACCGTCCGGCCATGTACTGCTCGGAACTGGTCTGGCGCGGGCTCGAGCGCGTCGGTGGCTTGCCGGCGGGGCGGGAATTGCCCACGGTGGGGGGACGCGCCTTCGTGCCGGTCGACCGGCTGGTCGAGCTGGATGCGTCGGCTCGGTCGGCCCCACGCTCAGGTCACCTCTCGGCGCGATAGCCCGGTGTGGTTGCTCTGGGTGGCCGGCCGTGGACCGGTCGTTTGCCCTTGACGCGTGAATCGGGGCCGACGCCACGACACCCCTGACAGGCAGCGAGAGCAGCGATATGCCCAATCCCGGTTTTCTCCTCGCCATGCTCGGCCTGGTGGTGCTGTTCACCCTGATCCAGATCGGGGCGTTGCAGATCGCCTTCGAAAAGCTCGGCCTGGCCCCCGAGTCGGGCATGACCCTGTTGTTCGTCTCGCTGATGGGCAGCCTCGTCAACGTGCCGCTGTTTCGCATGCAGGCCGAGGAGCCCGACCAGCCCGTCCCCGAACCGATCCGGCGCATCCTCGCGCATCGCCAGCAACCCTTCGAGGGTGTCACCACGGTCGCGGTGAACCTGGGCGGCTGTCTGCTACCGGTGACCTTTGCCGCCTACCTCGTGCTCAACGCGGGCGCCCCGCTGGGCAACCACCTGCTGGCCGTGGCCCTGGTCTCTACCGTCGCCTACGTGGCCAGCCGCCCGATACCGGGGCTTGGCATCGGCATGCCCATCCTGGTCGCGCCGCTGGCCGCGGCGGGTTTCGGCCTGTTGATCGATCCGGAACACAGTGCGGCGCTGGCCTACGTGGGCGGGACGATCGGCGTGCTGATCGGCGCCGACCTGCTGCGTCTCAAGGACGTGCGCAAGCTCGGTTCGCCGGTGGCCTCGATCGGCGGGGCGGGCACCTTCGACGGCATCTTAGTCACCGGCATTATCGCGGTGTTGCTGGCCTGAGGCGGTCAAGCCCCTTACCAGAAACCACCGTCATTCGTAGGTCGGGCTTCAGCCCGACATTCCACCCGGATGACAGGTGATTCGGTTTCGGCAGGGGAGGGGTGGTCTGGGCGGCTGTCGGGCTGAAGCCCGACCTACAGTGGCGTCGCTCGCTGGGTAGCGCGAGTGTTCGCGTCCGTCCTCGATTACGTCAGCGTGCCGCCTTGAGCGCCTGGTCGAGATCCTCGATCAGGTCGTCGACGTGTTCGATGCCGATCGACAGGCGCACCATGTCCGGCGGCACGCCGGCGGCGCGAAGTTCCTCGTCGTTGAGCTGGCGGTGGGTGGTCGAGGCGGGGATGGCGGCGCAACTCTTGGCATCGCCGATATTGACCAGCCGCAGGATCAGATCGAGGGCGTCGTAGAACTTCACGCCAGCCTCGCGACCGCCCTTGAGGCCGAAGCTGAGGATGCCGGAGGCGCGCCCGTCCATGTACTTCTGCGCCAGGCGATGGTCCTTGTGATCGGGCAGGCCCGCGTACTGCACCCAGCCGACCTGCGGGTGACCCTCGAGAAACTCGGCCACCTCCTGGGTGTTCTCGCAGATGCGATCCATGCGCAGCGAGAGCGTCTCCAGCCCCTGCAGCAGATTCCAGGCGGATTGCGCCGACAGGGCCGCGCCGGTGTTGCGCAACGGCACCACGCGGGCGCGGGTGATGAAGGCCGCCTCGCCGACGTCGTTGGTGTAGCTCACGCCGTGGTAGGACGGGTCCGGGTCGATCAGGAGCGAGAAGCGTTCCGGGTGCGCCGCCCAGTCGAAGTTGCCCGAGTCGACGATCACGCCGCCGAGCGTGGTGCCGTGGCCGCCGATGTACTTGGTGGCCGAGTGGATCACGATGTCCGCGCCGTAGTCGATGGGCTTCAACAGGAAGGGGGTGGCCACCGTGTTGTCGACCATCAGTGGCAGGCCGTGGCGGTTGGCGATGTCGGCCAGGCGCTCGATGTCGGCGACGCTGCCTGAGGGGTTGCCGATCGACTCGCAGTAGATCGCGCGGGTACGGCCGTCGATCGCCGCCTCGATGCCGGCGAAGTCGTCCTTGTCCTGCATGCGCACCTCGATGTCCTGGCGCGGGAAGGTGTGGGCGAACAGGTTGTAGGTGCCGCCGTAGAGCTCGCTGATCGAGATGATGTTGTCGCCGGCCTGGGCGACGGTCTGGATGGCGTAGGTGATCGCCGCCATGCCGGTGGCCGTGGCCAGTGCGCCCACGCCGCCGTCGAGGGCGGCCATGCGTGCCTCGAGCACCCCGCAGGTGGGGTTCATGATGCGCGAGTAGATGTTCCCCTGGACCTTGAGATCGAACAGGTCGGCGGCGTGCTGGGCGCTGTCGAAGCTGTAGGAGGTGGTCTGGTGGATCGGCACGGCGACGGCGTGCTGGTCATCCGGCTCGTAGCCTGCGTGCAGGGCGATGGTTTCGGGGCGCATGGTTTCCTCCCAGTGTCGTTTTGCACCGAGATTAGCAGGGAACCGGCTGGCCGCGCCCCTGGGTTAGGCATTTGGGATCAGATACCTGGGATCAGGTGCCTGGTGGCAGCGAGGCGATTTCCGCGCGCAGTTGCCGGATCTTCTTGCGCTTGTACAGGCGGTTGAGCCAGGGGCTGACCGCGCGGATCGGGATGCCGGCCCGGTCGCCCAGCCCGTCGATCATCACGAAGTGCCCGTCCGGGTGCCAGGCAAGGTTGTCCGCCGACAGGTCGTTGATCAGCACGTTGGCGGTCAGCGCCCAGTCGAGGAACACCTCGAGTGCCTGCTGCTCGCACTCGCCGTAGCGCCCGGATTCCACCAGATCCCGAAGCGTGGGCGCCAACTCGCCGTTTTCATCGAGTACCGCCTCGACCAGCAGGGCCGCGCCCATGTCCGTGTCGACCACGCCGAGGATGTTCTGCATGTGCGGGCAGGGGGCGAGTCGACCGGGGGCCAGCGCGCGCGCGGCGAGGTGCTCGATCATCTCGCGGGCAAACGCCCGGTGATGGCCGATGCGGCGGCGCTTCTGGTAGAAGCGGTCCTTGCGGTCACGGCGTTCGATAAAGCGCGGATTGACCACCTTGACCAGCACGCGCGGGTCGTCCGGGTGGCGGAAGACCAGCTTCTGCGCGCCCTGGCCGACGGGCTCGAGCGAGGAGAGTTCTAGCGGGGTGATCAGGTCCATGGGCGCTCGGGGCAAAGCCTGCGATTGTACCGCGCCGACCGCGAGGGGTCAGTCGGCCTGTTCCTCGGGCGGGGTGATCTCCCGCTCGCAGGCCGCACCGGTCTCGATGCAGGTCAGGTTCTGCAGGGTCTGACCGGCGATCTGGCCCAGTGCCTCGTGGGTGAGAAAGGCCTGGTGGCCGGTGATCACTACGTTGTGAAAACCCAGCAGGCGAGCGAACAGGTCATCGGTGAGGACCTCGTCGCTGCGGTCCTCGAAGTACAGCGGTCCCTCGTGCTCGTAGACGTCCATCCCCAGCCCGCCGATCCGCCCACTCTTGAGGCCATCGATGATCGCCGGCGTGTCGACCACCGCGCCACGGGCCGTGTTGACGATCACCACGCCCGGTTTCATCCGCGCGATCGCCTCGGCGTCGATCAGATGATGGCTGTCCTCGGTCAACGGGCAGTGCAGGCTGATCACGTCCGATCGCTCGAACAGCATGTCGAGGGAGACGTACTCCACCCCCATCGCCTCGCAGTCCGGGTTGGGGTAGGGGTCGTGGGCGATCACGCGGGCGCCGAAGCCGGCCTTGAGGATCCGGGCGAACACCGCGCCGATCTTGCCCGTACCGATCACGCCCACCGTCTTGCCGACCACGTCGAAGCCGGCCAGCCCGTGCAGGGCGTAGTTGCCCATGCGCACCCTGGCGGTTGCCCGCGGGATCTGCCGGTTGACCGCCTGCATCAGCGCCACGGCGTGTTCGGCCACCGCGTTGGGCGAGTAGGCCGGCACGTGGACGACGCGCAGACCGGTCTCGGCCACCGCATCGAAGTCGACGTGGTTGCAGCCGGCGCAGCGGAGTGCCAGCACCTCGGTACCGCCCTCGGCGAGCGCCCGGATCACCGGGGCGCCGAGCACGTCGTTGGCAAACGCGCACACGGCCGGGTAGCCACGGGCGAGATGGACGCTGCCCTCGGTCAGCCGCTGGGGGAAGAAGTCGATTTCATGGCTGTGATCGATCGCCTCGAAGGACTCGCGGTCATAGGGCTTGGTGGAAAAGAACGCGACTTTCATCTTCGTACTCCTTGGCGAAACGCGCGCTAAAGCGTGTGATATCCGGTGGACCGTCGGGCCTGCCGGCCTGCGCAACGCCCCATCAGCCGGCCCATCAGCGTTGATACGCCAGCGCATCGAGTAATCGGGCCAGGGCCTGTCGGCACGTGGCCTCGACGTCGCGGTGACCGGCCAGACCGAATCGATCGGCGAGCGTTGCCTCGTCCTGCAACTGCAGCATACGACCAATCAGCAATGCGCGCCGCTCCGGCTCAAGGGCCTGCTGGGCCGCCGGTTGCGTCAGGGCCGGTGTCAGCCACGCGCGCAGGGTGTCCAGCGCGGCATCCAGGTGATGGCGGTGTCGCGCGCAGGCGATCAGCTGGCGGTGCTGATCGTGCGTCAATGCGGGCACGTGTCGGGGCGCGGTGACGGCGAGCAGGGTGGCGAGGCGTTCGGGCTCGACGTGGCGTAACGGGCCGGCAGCCCGCGTGGGCAGCCGGTCAACGAAGCCGGCGGCCGCGCGCTCGACCGCCGCCTCGCCTGCCGGACTCAGGCCCATGGCCATGACCACCGCCTGGCTGCCCGAGGCGTGGTCGCGATGCTGTCCGAGGTGCAGTACCTGCATGCCGGCAGCGGCCCAGAAGGCGACCAGCTCGTCGTCCATGCCGAAGCTGGCACCGACGAAGTCGCGCCCCTCGTCGCGGGCGGTCGCGGCGATCGCGGCGACCAGCTCGCCGCCGCTCCCCTGTCGGCGCGCGGCCGGGTGGACGGCGATGCGCTGGATACGTCGACCGGTCAGTCGAGGCCAATCGGGCCAGCCCGCGTGGGCTGCCAGGGTTTGCGGGAGCAGGTGACCGCGCAGGCGGCGCTCGCCGTCGAAGACCGCGGCCGCCAGGTCGTCCGGCAGGCCGCCCTCGTCCTGGGTGGCGGCGGTGGCGATCACCGCCCGATCGATCGCCGAGCCGGTCTCTATCGCCCAGAGCTGGCTCGCCGGCCCGTCGAGCAGCTGGCGCAGGTCGCGCGGGGTGGTGCGGTAGTGCGCGGCCACCAGCAGGCCGAACCATTCGCCCAGGCGGCGCTCGTCGGCGGCCAGCGCGAGCGGATCGAGCCGGGTCGGTGGGCTCGAAGTTGCCAGCGCCCGGTCGGGCAGGGACTCGGCGGGGTCGGCATCCAGCAGCAGCAATCGGTCGATCAGGGCCTCGAGCGGGTCACCCGCTGCCCAGCGGATGGGCGTGGTCAGCCAATGGTGATGCACCGAGACGGCCGAGGCCTCGAGGCGGGGCAGAAAGCGCAGGGTAAAGCCGCGGCCACTGCCCTCGTAGCCGTGTTCGGTGGTGGCAAAGACGCAGCGGCCGAATGTTGAGAACAGCCCGTCGAGCGCGGCGGCAGGCAGGGCGGCGGCCTCGTCGATCAGCAACAACCGGGCCCGGGCGTATTGCCCGGATTGTTGCCCGAGCAGCACATCGGGTGGCACGAAGCGCAGCCGGCAATCGCCGACTCGAAGGCTGCCGTCGCCGTCGGGCGTAATCCCGGTCGCCTCGGCCAATCGGTCGAACAGCGGGGCCACCGCCTCCCGCCGCGGTGCGGTCACCAGCACGTCGCCCAGTCCGGCCTCGAGCACGCGCGCCGCGGCCAGGCCCAGGGCCGAGGTCTTGCCGCGCCCGCGGTGCGAACGCAGCACCAGCGGTCGACGGGGGCGGCCACGGGCGACGGCCATGATGCGCTCGATGGCCTCGGCCTGGTCGGGGCTGCGACAGTCGGCGCATCCGGAGATGCCGGTCGGGTGGTGGTCGGTGGGCGTGTCGGGTACGGGTATGTCGGGTGTCGGCACCGGGGGCAGCGGGTGGTGTTCGATCACCTGCCAGCTCGTGGGTGCCTCGCCGAGGACACGCGCCAGCCGGTCTCGATAGGCCGGTCCGGCGTCGCTTGCTGTAAACGGATAGGGCACCAGGCGCGCCATCTCGGTATCGTCCCGGGTCGGCCAGTCGGCCAGTGGCGGGGTGAGCAGTACCAGGCAACCGCCGGCGCGCACCCGGCCGGCGGCGGCGCCCAGCGCGTCGGGGTCAAAGCCGGCCAGCGAATTGACGATCACCCGGTCGCTTTCCCCGCCCAGCGCGGCGGTGGCGCGGCGGAACGACAGCGCATCGACCCCGCGGGGGCGTCCGGGCCGATCCAGAGCGTGTTGTCGCGGGTCAGTGAATGGCCCTGGGCGAGTGCCCAGGCGGGCGAGCCGCTGAGGATCACGGGCAGCCGGTGGCCGGCACGCCGCCAGGCGGGCAGTGCCGCGTCGAGCGGGTCGCCGAGGGTCGGGGTGGGAGCGGTGTCGGCCATGGGGGCAGTGTAAACGCCCCGCCGCCCGCCCGTCGTTTCCGGTGCGGCCCGGTTTAGGCGCCCGCGAAGATGCCGCGGATCAGGAAGAAGAACATTGCCGCGAGCAGGGCGGCGGCCGGAACGGTGATGACCCAGGCAGCGACCACCTTGAGCACCAGCGAGCGCTTGACCAGCTCGCGCTTGTAGATCTTCTTCAGGCCCTTGCGCTGGCGCTTGCTGATGTGGACCTCGCGGCGGGTGCTCTTGTCCTTGAGCTCGGCGAGCATCTGCTCCTTGACCTTGAGCGGCGCGGCGCGGAAGCGCTCGAGGTATTCCTGCATCACCTCGTCGTCATCGCTATCCGGGTGCAGGTCGCGCACCTGCTGCTCGAGCCGGTCGTAGTTCGACTTGAGGTATTCGCGCAGGAAGCCCACGCCGAAGACCGCGCCGATCGTTACGTGCGTGGTCGAGACCGGCAGGCCGAGCTGCGAGGCGAGAATGACGGTCAGCGTGGCGGCCATGGCGATGCAGTAGGCGCGCATCTGGTCGATGTCGGTGATCTCGTGACCGACGGTGCGGATCAGTTTCGGGCCGTAGAGGGCCAGGCCCACCGCCAAGCCCAGGGCGCCGATCAGCATCACCCACAATGGGATGGCCGCCTGGGACGCCGTGCCTGCCTGGGTCAGCGCGTCGTTGATCGCGGCCAGCGGACCGACGGCGTTGGCCACGTCGTTGGAGCCGTGGGCGAAGCTCAGCAGGGCGGCGGCGAAAATCAGCGGCAGGGTGAACAGGCGGTTGACGCTTGCCTTGCTGTTTTCCTTCATGCCGTCGGCGGCGCGGGCCACCAACGGGCGGACGAGGAAGAACACGATCGCGGCGATGACCACGCCGATCAGTGCTGCCCCCAGGAACGGCACCTCGACGATCTTCTTGAGGCCCTTGACCACCAGATAGGTGCCGAACGCCCACGCCATCAGCGCGAGGAACCAGGGGACGCGTTTTTTCGCCGCGGCGATCAGATCGCCCTGGTAGGTGATGCTGCGCTTGATCAGGTAGAGCAGGCCGGCGGCGAGCAGACCACCCAGCAACGGCGAGATTACCCAGCTGGCCGCGATCTGGCCGACCGTGCCCCAGTTGGCGATGCCCCAGCCGGCCGCGGCGATGCCGCCGCCCATCACCCCGCCGACGATCGAATGGGTGGTCGAGACCGGTGCGCCCAGTGCCGTGGCCAGGTTGAGCCAGATGGCCGCGGCGAGCAGGGCGGCCATCATCAGCCAGACGAAGGTCATGGGATCGCCGATGGCCGCCGGGTCGATGATGCCGCCCTTGATGGTGCTGACCACCTCGCCCCCGGCGATGATGGCGCCGGCGGCCTCGAAGATCGCGGCGATCGCGATCGCCCCGCCCAGCGTCAGGGCCTTCGAGCCCACCGCCGGGCCGACATTGTTGGCGACGTCGTTCGCGCCGATGTTCATGGCCATGTAGGCGCCGATCACCGCGGCGACCACCATCACGAGACTGACGTGTCCCTGGGTGAGCCAGGTGAACAGCGCCACCCCGATCACGAACAGCAGGGCCACACCGAAGCGCAGCAGCTCGCGGCGTGCCGGCTTGGCCACCTTGTCGAACGCGTCCATCTCGTTGAGATCCATATCGAATACGCCTGTCACAATGTCATGAGAAACGGCACGTTAGCGGACCGGCGCGGCTTCGTCCATTTCCCGACCCCGGCGGTCGGTCTTGAACGAGCGTGTTCGACCGCGCGCGGTTTCCTTCGTGTGCCGAATCTGGCCCAATAGCCGCCATGTCGAAAAGCCCCCACGAGATACTCAACAGCGTCTTCGGTTACGAGGATTTCCGCCCGCCGCAGGGCGAGGTGATCGAGACGGTCACCTCGGGCCGCGATGCCCTGGTCCTGATGCCCACCGGCGGCGGCAAGTCGTTGTGTTACCAGGTGCCGGCGCTGGCCAGCCCCGGCACGGCGATCGTGGTCTCGCCACTGATCGCCCTGATGCAGGACCAGGTCGCCGCGCTGCGTGAGCTCGGGGTGGCCGCGGCGTTTCTCAACTCCAGCCTCTCGGCCGAGGAGTCCCGCGAGGTGATCCGCCAGTTGCACGCCGGCGAGCTCGACCTGCTCTACATGGCGCCGGAGCGGCTGATGACCCCGGCAGCGCTCGAGCGACTCGCCGGCCTGCCGATCAACCTGATCGCCATCGACGAGGCGCACTGCGTCTCGCAGTGGGGGCACGACTTCCGCCCGGAGTACATCCGCCTGGGCGAGCTGGCCGACCATTTCCCCAGCGTGCCGCGCATCGCCCTGACTGCCACGGCCGACGAGGCGACCCGCGAGGAGATCGTCAACCGGCTGAGACTCACGAATGCCCGGCGCTTCGTCTCCGGTTTCGACCGGCCCAACATCCGCTACCGCATCAGCCAGGGCAGTGGCGGCAGCCGCGACCGGTTGCTGCGCTTCATCCGCGAGGAGCATCCGGGCGATGCCGGCATCGTTTATTGCCTGTCGCGAAAGAAGGTCGAGCAGACCGCCGAGTGGCTGACGGCCCAGGGGCTGGTCGCGCTCCCCTACCACGCCGGGCTGTCGGCCGAGCACCGCCGCCAGGTCCAGGAGCGCTTTCTCGCCGAGGAGGGTGTGATCGTGGTGGCGACCATCGCCTTCGGCATGGGCATCGACAAACCCGACGTGCGCTTCGTTGCGCATCTCAACCTGCCCAAGAGCATCGAGGCCTACTACCAGGAGACCGGCCGGGCGGGGCGTGACGGCCAGCCGGCCGATGCCTGGATGGACTATGGCCTGCAGGACGTGCTCACCCTGCGCCAGATGATGGCCGGCTCCGAGGCCGACGAGCGCATCAAGCGCATCGAGCGCGCCAAGCTCGACGCCATGCTCGGCCTGACCGAGGAGACCCGCTGCCGCCGCCAGTCGCTGCTGGGCTATTTCGGCGAGACGCTGGCCGAGCCCTGCGGCAATTGCGACAACTGCCTCGAGCCGCCCGAGACCTGGGATGCCACCGAGGCGGCGCAGAAGGCGCTGTCCTGCATCCATCGCACCGGGCAACGCTTCGGCGTCAATTACCTGGTTTCCGTCCTGCGTGGCGAGGCGGATGACCGGATGCGTCGCTTCGGCCACGACCAGATATCCACCTTCGGTATCGGGGGCGAGTTGTCCGCCACCGCGTGGCGCGGCCTGTTCCGCCAGTTGATCGCGCGTGGACTGATCGCCGTCGATGCCGAGGGCCATGGCGGGCTGCACCTCGATCCCAGCGCCCGGGCCGTGCTCCGGGGCGAGGAGCGCCTGCACCTGCGCCCGGAGAAAAAACAGCGCCGCGCGGCCACACGCGGGGCGAAACCCGGCAGCACGCCGGTACCGGTGGAAGACGAACCGCTCTGGGAGTCGCTCCGGTCCCACCGCAAGCGGTTGTCCGAGGAGCAGGGCATCCCGCCGTACATGGTCTTCAGCGATGCCACGCTCAAGCACATGCTCGAGGTTCGTCCAAGCCGGCTCGAGGAGATGGCCGCCGTCTCCGGGGTGGGCGAGCACAAGCTGGAGAAATACGGCGAGGGTTTCCTGCGCATCCTGCTGGCCCATGCGGGCTAAGCGGACCGAAGAACCGGATTGAATCGTGCCGGGTTTCCGGAGATGATCGGTGGCTTGTCCTGACCCTCGAACGGGGGAGCGCGTGGCAGCAGACGACAAGCCCAACATGGTCGATCACGCCCGGCGTCGCGTGTTCCGCACGGCCGACCTGCCGCCGGAGCAGCGTAATGCCGCCTGGAACGAGATCGCCGCGCCGTTCTTCGACCATGTCGTGCCGCTAGTGGACAAGACCATGGACGGCGAGATCGAGTGCGACCTGCTGGGCGACTGGGCGACCTGTCGTATTTGCTTCAATCCCCATTCCTACGCCCGGCGCGAGCCTCATCACGCCGAGGCCGCGTTCGACCACTACTTCATCCAGCTCTACGTCCGCGGATCGTTGCACGGCGAGTGCGCCGGCCGCGGGGTCTACGTGCGCCCGGGCGACATCCTGATCCTCGACGTGCGCGAATCCTCGGTCCTGCGCACCTCGAGCGGCGAGATCATCACCCTGATCATTCCCCATGCCACGATCGACCGGCTGCCCGCCGACCTGCACGGTCAGGTGCTGCGCCACGAGCTGCCCTCGACACGGCGTCTGGCGGCCCAGTTCGAGTCCCTCCAGGCGCGTCTGGCCGAGGTGGCCGGTGGTGACGGTATCGACCCCCTGCAGTCGACGATCCTCGACGCGCTGCGTGCCGCAATCGACGAAAGCATCGGTCAGCGGGTCGAGCCCGGGTCGTCGGGTGTTCTCGGTGAGCAGCCCACGGAAACCCGCCCCGAGCCGGCGGGTGGAAGGGCGCCAGGCCGGTCCGATCCGGCACCGCTGCGAGCGGTCCACGACATCCTGCTCGACTGGGCACGCCGCGGCGACTGAGCCGTTTTCGATCCTGCCGCCCCGGGGTCGTCGTCCGGCGTCTTCCTGGTCGAGCGGCTTGCACAAATGATGTGTAAATATACAGTATCGGCATGAACGCCCATGCCGAGCTGTCCGCCCGTTCCAATTTCAGCTTCCTCACCGCCACGCCGGACCCCGAGCGGCTGGTGGCGGTGGCGGCCGAGCGCGGCTATGCCGCCATCGCCATCTGCGACGAGTGCTCGTTGGCCGGGGTGGTGCGCGCCCAGCAGGGCTGGCGGGCGCTGCCGGAAACCGAACGTCCGCAGCTGATCATTGGTACCCGACTGGTGCTCGAGGAAGGGGACGAGCTGGTACTGCTGGCCGCGAGCCGGGCGGGTTACGCCGCGATCAGCCAGCTGATCACCCGCGGGCGGCGCGCGGCGGCCAAGGGCGAGTACCGGCTCGAGCGGGCGGACGTGCTGGAGGGTCTGATGGAGGGCCCGGTGGATGGCCCGGTAGATGGCATGGGCGCCGGCGTACGCGTGATCTGGCAGGTGCCGGCCGGCGAGGGCAGCGCGCCGAACTGGCTGCTCGCCGGCGGCATCCGCCCGTGGCTGGGCGTGGTGGCGTGGATCGACGGGCTGGACGGGCGTCGGGCGGCCCACGCCCGGGCGCTGGCCTCGGCCCATGGCCTGCCCATCACCGCGCTGGGCGACACGCTGATGGCCGAGCGCGAGGAAAAGCCGCTGCTCGACGTGGTCACGGCCCTGCGCCATCGCCTGAGCGTGATGGAGGCGGCCGACCGGTTGCCGTCGAACGCCGAGCGCCACCTGCGCCCGGTCGAGGCGCTCGCCGAGCTCTTCCCGGCCGAGTGGCGCACCGAGGCACGACGACTCGCGGAATCCTGCCGCTTTTCGCTCGACGAGCTCTCCTACGAGTACCCGCTCGACGACATTCCCGCCGGGGTGACCGGCGCCGAGCAGTTACGCCGCCTGACCCTCGAGGGGGCGGCCGTGCGCTGGCCCGAGGGCATCCCCGAACGCGTGTCCGCCCAGATCGAGCGCGAGCTCGGCATCATCGAGGAGATGGCCTTCGAGCCGTACTTTCTGACCGTGCACGACATCGTGCGCTTTGCCCGCTCGCGCGGGATTCTCTGCCAGGGCCGCGGTTCGGCGGCCAACTCGGCGGTGTGCTTCGCGCTCGGCATCACCGCGGTCAACCCGGCCGAGTCCTCGATGCTGTTCGAGCGCTTCATCTCCAAGGAGCGCGCCGAGCCGCCGGATATCGACGTCGACTTCGAGCACCACCGCCGCGAGGAGGTGATGCAGTACATCTACCGACGCTACGGGCGCGATCGTGCCGCCCTGGCGGCCACCGTGATCCGCTACCGGCGCAAGTCCGCGCTGCGCGACGCCGCCCGGGCACTGGGCGTGGGCGAGGACGTCACCGAGCGCGTCAACGAGCAACTGGCCTGGTGGGACAAGGAGGTCAGCGACGAGAAGCTCGCGGCGGCCGGCGTTGACGGCAACCTGCGCCAGGTTCGCTGGTGGTTGGCGATCGCCCGGCAATTGACCGGCATGCCGCGGCATCTCTCGCAGCACGTCGGTGGGTTCGTCATCGCCCGTGGTCAACTGGCCGACCTGGTGCCGGTGGAGAACGCCTCGATGGCCGATCGCACGGTCATCCAGTGGGACAAGGACGATCTGGATGCCGTCGGGCTGATGAAGATCGACGTGCTCGCGCTGGGCATGCTCTCGGCGGTGCGCCGGGCGCTGGAACTGGTCAATCATCACCGCCACCGCGACCTAGCGCTGTGGTCGATCCCGCGCGAGGATGCGGCCACCTTCGAGATGATCAGCCGGGCGGATACCGTCGGCGTGTTCCAGATCGAGTCGCGCGCGCAGATGAGCATGCTGCCGCGCCTCAAGCCGCGCTCGTTCTACGATCTGGTGATCGAGATCGCCATCGTCCGGCCCGGGCCGATCCAGGGCGAGATGGTCCACCCCTATCTCAAGCGCCGGCAGGGGCTCGAGCGCGAGGAGTACCCCAACGAGGACATCCGGCGCGTGCTGGGCCGCACGCTGGGTGTGCCGATCTTCCAGGAACAGGTGATCGAGCTGGCCATGGTGGCCGCGGGGTTTTCCGCCGGCGAGGCCGACCAGTTGCGCCGGGCACTGGGGGCGTGGCGCAAGCGCGGCACGCTCGAGGACTTTCGCAAGAAGCTCTATGACGGCATGACCGCGCGCGGCTTTGCGCCCGAGTTCGCCGATCGCGTCTATCGCCAGATCCTCGGTTTCGGCGAGTACGGCTTTCCCGAGTCGCACTCGGCAAGTTTCGCCGTGATCGCCTACGCCTCGGCCTGGTTGAAATGCCACGAGCCGGTCGCCTTCTACTGTGCGCTCCTGAACAGCCAGCCGATGGGCTTCTACGGCCCGTCGCAACTGGTGCAGGACGCTCGCCGTCACGGGGTGGTGGTGCGCCCGCCCTGCGTGGTGGCAAGTCGGGCCGAGAGCACGCTCGAGTCACTCGGAGACGAGTCATCAAGGGGGCGGGGGAGTGCCGTCGAGACCCATGCCCTGCGCCTGGGCCTGGGACGCATCCACGGGCTCTCCGCGGCCGGCATCGAGCGGTTGTTGGCCGCGCGCGACCAGATGCCCTTTCGTGACGTGGCCGACTGTGTGCGGCGCGCACGACTGGATGCCCGTGATCGCCGTGCGCTGGCCCACGCCGGGGCCTTTGCCGCACTGGAGGCCAATCGCTACGCGGCGCAGTGGTCGGCCAGTGGCATCCCCGCGGACATGGAGATCGAGGCCGGCTTGCCGGCCGACCGGCCGGTGGCCGACTCGGCCGTCGAACTGCCCGCGCCGAACCGGGCGGAGACCATCGTCGCCGACTACCAGCGACTGGGATTGTCCCTGAACGGCCACCCGCTGGGCCTGCTGCGCGAGCGATTGCGACGATTGCGGCTGCGGCGCAGCGACGAACTCAAGACCCGCCACGACGGCGCGCACACGCGCTATTGCGGGTTGGTGACCATGCGTCAGCGCCCCGGCACGGCCAAGGGCACGGTGTTCCTCACGCTCGAGGACGAGGTCGGCACGGTCAACGTGATCGTCTGGCCGGATCGCGTCGCCGAGTACCGCCAGGTGGTGGTCAATGCCCGGCTGCTGGAGGTGCGTGGCCAGTGGCAGCAGCGCGACGGGGTCGCCCACCTCGTCGCGCGCATGCTGGTCGATCACAGCGAGTGGCTGGGCGAGCTGCCCACGCGATCACGCGACTTTCACTGAGCGATAGACACCGGGATCGATCGCCACCGGCTCTCAATTCCCCACTCAAAAGGTAATGCGAAACGTTTGCATTTGCATGACGAGACGCTATACTCCGCCCGTCACATGAAGACGAGGAGACGGTCGCGGGGCGATCGAGTCGACCTAACCCTAGTCATGACTCAGTCATGGCCAGACACGTCCCAGGCATGCGTCCATGCAACCGATTCATCGAGACCCGGGGAACTCCTGAATCTCGTCCCGGTCATAGCCGGTGAGTCGCGTTGAGATGTCTCTTCGTTTTCATCGACTCCTCCTGCGGTGAGTTTTGCGGGCAGGTCTGTTCCCACGGGGAGCGACCTGCCCATTTTTTTGTCTGCCTGAACCACGCGCGTCACGTCACGGCCTTCAGTCGAGTGCCCGTTGGCGGCAGGGCCGTCATCCTCGACCCGTGAATCCATTAGCCCACGAATCATTTAGCCGGCTCGATTGCTGGGCATGACCTGGCGCCCGGACTACACTCGGTCGCCGGATGATCGAATCCACCAAGGGGAGACAACAATGAAAAACCTGATGAAACGCATCGCCGCCGCGGCGCTCTGCCTGCCGCTGCTCGGCGGGTTCGGCCTGGCTCAAGCGGCCGATCGAGTCGAACTCGAGCATGACGACATGACCCTGCTCGGGAACTTGGAAATGGCGCCCGGCAGCTCGGTCGAGGACGGCGTGGTGCTCATGGTGCACGGCACGCTCGCCCACGGCGAGATGGAGATCATGCGCAGCATGCAGGAATTGCTGCGGGACGCCGGCTACAACTCGCTGGCCATCAACCTGAGCCTCGGCCAGGACGCCCGTGAAGGCATGTACGACTGCGATTCCACCCATCGTCACAAGCACGAGGATGCCGTCGACGAGATCGCCGCCTGGGTCGAGTGGCTCAAGGGCGAGGGCGCCGAGCGGCTGGCCGTGATGGGTCACTCGCGTGGCGGCAACCAGGTGGCTCGCTACCTCGCCGACCAGGCCGACCCGATGGTCGAGAAGGCCGTGCTGCTCGCACCGCAGACCTGGTCCGAGGGCTACTACGCCAAGGACTACCAGGCGAACTACGACACCGAGCTCGGCCCGCTGCTGGAGAAGGCCGAGGCCCTGGTCGACGAGGGCAAGGGCGACGAGATCATGGAGATGGACTTCATCTACTGCCCGGACACCCGTGCCGCCGCCTCGAGCGTGGTCAGCTACTACCGCGAGGACCCGCGGATGAACACGCCCACCGTGCTGGGTGAAACCTCGATCGAGACCCTGGTCGTGGTCGCCGGCGCCGATGACACGGTCACCGACCTCGAGGAGAAGATGGGAGAGCGGGTCGAGGACGATCACATCGAGATGACGGTCGTCTCCGGTGCGGATCACATGTTCCGTGACCTGTTCCTCTACGACGCGGCCGATGCCGCCACCGCGTTCATCGGTTGGCAGTAAGCCGAGGTTGAACCGGCCTGACCGGGCCGGGTGGAGACAAAAAAGGCGGGCCCGGACGGGTCCGCCTTTCTCGTTTATTCGTCCATGTGTCAGCGCTCGGCCAGTTCCATGATCGACTCGACGATGTCGCTCATGGTGACGATGCCGACCAGCGTGTCGCCCCGAAGCACGATCACCCGTCGGATCGACTGGGAGACCATCAGGCGCGCGGCGTACTTGATCTCCATGCCCTCGGGCACCGAAATGGCCGGCTTGCTCATCACGTCATAGACGTTGGCGAGATCGATGTCGCCTTCCTCGGCGACGATGGTCCGCAGGATCGAGGTGTAGGTCAGGATCCCGTAGGCGTCGTGCTCGTGGGCCTTCTCGACCACCAGGGATTTCACCTGCCGTTGGCGCATCTGGCGCAGGGCATCGCGCAGGGTGGCCAGCGGCGAGATGGTCGCCACCTCGCGGACCATGACGTCACCGACGAGTCGGGGGCGGGTTTCAGAGGTCATCTTTCAGGTTCTCCTGGAATCGTTCTACCTGCCGGTTCTCGATGCCGGCGATGTGCTCCAGCGGCAGGGTGAACACCACGCCGCGCGAGTGTTCGGTCAGCTCGAGTTCCCGGGTCAGCGCCTTCATCACCTTGAGCGACAGCGAGCGTTCGAGCACGAACAGCAGCACCGACTGGCTGCCCTCGTAGGTCAGGCCGAAGAAGGTCTTCTTCTCCTCGGCGCCGATGCCGCGCGCATCGAGCAGGGTAACCCCGCCGGCACCGGCGGCCTTGGCCACCTCGATGGCCTTCTCCTCCATGTCCTCGGCGAGAATGGCGACCAGTACGGAAAATCTCATCGCGGTTCGTCCTCTTTAAGTCGATGTGTCGTTCGGTGGCCGGCGCGTGGGCCGGTTTGCCAGCCAGCGGTTGGCAAGCTCGGCGAATATGGCGTAGCCGAGCACGGTCACGATCGGGAAGATCGAGGCAAAGGCGATCAGGCCAAAGCCGTCCATCAGCGCATTACGCCCCTCGATCTGGGTGGCCAGTCCGATGCCCAGCGCCGTGACCAGCGGCACGGTTACCTCCGAGGTGGTCACCCCGCCCAGATCATAGGCTAGGGCGATGATGTAGCGTGGCGCCAGTAATGTCAGCAGGATCACCAGCGCGTAGCCGCCGATCACGTAATAGTGGATCGAGTCGCCGGCCAGTATGCGGTGCACGCCGATCGTGATGCCGATGGCCACCCCGACGGCGACCAACAGCCGGATCACCGAGGCACGGACCTGGCCCTGCGCAGCGTCCTCGGCTTGGTCGCCGATGGCGATCAATGCCGGTTCGGCCATGGTGGTGGCAAAGCCGATGGCGAAGGCGAACAGATACAGGAAGATCACGTTGTCGCGGGCGATCAACTGGTCGGCCATGCGCTCACCGATCGGGAACAGGCCCAGCTTGAGGCCGACGACAAAGGCGTACAGTCCCAAAATGACCAGCAGAAAGCCGATTATCACGCGTTTGAGATGCGGGATGCGTTGGCGGAGGATCGCGAGCTGGAAGAACAGCACGGCGGCGATGATCGGCAGCACGTCGCGCAGCGTGATCAGCAAGCCCGTGAGGATGCCCATCGGGTCGAGATTGGCCTGCTTGGCATCGGCTTGCCCGGCCAGATCCAGCGAGTCGGCGCCCGGATCGACACCGACGATCTCGAACACGTAGATGCCGTAGGCCTGCACCGTGATCATCGGCACCATCACGGCAAGTGCCACCAGGCCGAAGCCGTCGGAGAGCACGTTGCGGCCACTGATCGAGGCGGCCAGCCCCATGCCCAGCGCGGCGATCAGGGGCACGGTCACGATATTGGTGGTCACGCCGCCCGAGTCGTAGGCCAGCCCGACGATCTCGGGTGGGGCGAACCAGGTGACGCTGACCACGGTGATGTAGCCGCCGATCATGAACCAGTGGATCGGCCAGCCGAGCAGGGTGCGTAGCACCCCCAGGGCCACCACCAGACCCACGGAAGTGGCGATGATCAGTCGCAGGGTCAGGGCATCGATGTGTCCCTGGCTGATGGTCTGTGCCTGCTCGGCCACCGCGATCAGGGCCGGCTCGGCGATCACCGCCGCAAAACCGAAGGCAAAGCCGAAGCCCAGAAGCAGGGGCAGGGAGCCGCGCCGGGCAAAGGCGTTCGACAGGCTCTTGCCGATCGGAAAGATGCCCATCTCCAGGCCCTGGAGGAACAGGGCCACGCCGATGACCACAACCCCTAAACCGATCAGGATGCCGGTCAGCCCCTCGGGCACGGACTGGAGCACGAACAGCTGGAAAGCGGCGACCACCAGCACGATCGGCAGCAGGTTGCGGCCGGCGTGCAGCAGGGTGTGCCAGAACATCGTGAGCTCGCGCAAAACCGTGACTGCTCCTCAGGGTGGTCAAGGTTGCCGTGACAGGTGCGGGGAGCCTGCCATGACGTTTTCGACGACTGATGGTACCTTCAAACCAACGCCATTGCCGACCGAAGGAGCGCCCCATGGCCGAGTCCTGCCCCATCCTGATTGCCAGTGACCTCTCCGATGCCAGCGAGGTCGCGGTCACCCGTGCCATGCAACTGGCCGCCCGCCGAGGCTGTCCCTTGACCGCATTGCACGTCATCCAGGAGGAACCGCTGTGGTGGGTGATCAAGAGCCGGGACCTCGACCCGGACGACCTGCGTGCCGAACTGTTGCGCGAGGCCCTGGCCGGGTTGCAGTCGCAACTCAAGGACGCGGCGGAGGAGCTGGCCATCGAACCGCCCGAGTCGGACGTCCAGGCGCGTCTGGGCAAGCCGGCTGCGGTGACCAGCGAGATGGCGATGTCCATGGAGGCGAGCCTGATCGTGGTGGGGGCGCACGGTCGTCACGCGGTGCGCGACTGGTTCATCGGCACCACCGCGGAGAAGGTGGTGCGGGCCGGCAACGTGCCGGTACTGGTCGCCCGGGTCGAGCCCACCCACAGCTACCAGAAGGTCGTGGTGGCGGTGGACTTCTCCGAGTCCAGCCGGGCGGCCCTGACCGCGGCATTGGCCTGGGCGCCGCGGGCGCAGTTCACCCTGGTGCATGCCTACGAGACCTGGTTCGAGACGTACCTCGATGTGGGCACCTACGAGCGCCTGCGCGAAGAGGAGGAAGAAACGTTGCGGGATCGACTGCGCGAATTTGCCCACGAGGTGGGTGTGAGCAGCGACCACGAGCCCGACTACCGCATCATCGCCGGCCACCCCGGTACCGCCGTGGTCGATGCCGCGGTGAATGCCCACGCCGACCTGACCGTCTGTGGCACGCAGGGCGAAACCGGCCTGCGTCACCTGCTGCTTGGCAGCGTCGCCCAGCACATCCTGCGCGAATCGAAGGGCGACGTGCTGACCGTGCGCGCCGGCGGCACGACGGGCTGATCGGTGGCCCAATCGGTGCGCAATGGGTAGCCCAATCGGTAGTTAAGGCACTCGATACCTGTGGGATTTCCTTTACAACGGCCGGGTCGGGTGCTTGATTTGACCGATGCCCGCCCACCCGTCGACGAGGAATCCCCATGCTGATCTACAGCCACCCGGTCTGCTGGAAGCACGTAAACGAGAACGACGTCATGCTGCCGCACCCGGAGCGTCCCGAACGTCTGGATGCCGTGATGGCGGCCATCGACCGCTTTCCGGCCGATCGGCACACGCGGGTCGAGGCCCCGTTGGGCGACAAGAGCGACTACGAGCTCGCCCATGACCCGCGCTACGTCGAGGCGATCTTCAGCCAGGCGCCGACTGCCGGCGATTTCCAGGCGTTGCGGGTCGACGGCGATACCTCGCTCAACGAGTACACCATCGAGGCCAGTCGGCGGGTGGTGGGGGCGGCCAAGGCCGCGGTCGATGCCGTGTTGCCGGGGCCCGAGCGCCGGGCCTTTCTCGCCACCCGCCCGCCGGGCCACCATGCCGGGCCCTGCCAGCCGCGCGGCTTTTGCGTGTTCAACAACGTCTCGATCGCGGCCTACTACGCCATCCGCCACCATGGCCTCGAGCGGGTGGCGATCGTCGATTTCGACGTACACCACGGCGACGGCACCGAGGAGATCGTGGCCAACAGCGACGCGGTGCGCTTCTTCTCGATCTTCCAGCACCCCTACTACCCGTACGCGGGAATCCCGCCGATCGCCGACAACTGCTTCCCGATTGGCCTGCCCAACATGACCGATGGCAAGGCGTTCCGCAAAGGCGTGCGCGACTCGGTCTGGTTCGAGACGCTGCGCGAGTTCCGCCCGCAACTGCTGCTGTTCTCCGCGGGCTTTGATGCGCACAAGAACGACCCGCTGGGCGGCTGGATCCTCGAGGACGAGGACTTTGCCTGGATCACCCGCGAGGTGATTGCCGCGGCCGGCGGGGCGGATCTGCCGGTGGTGTCCTTGCTCGAGGGCGGCTATGACCTGGAGGGGCTGGAGGACTCGGTGCTCGCCCACCTCAAGGCCCTGGACGGGGATGCCGGCTGAGCCGATCGCACTCGAGCAACTCGAGGCCGAGATACGCGCCTGCCGGCTGTGCGAGGCCGAGCTGCCGCTCGGGCCGCGGCCGGTGTTCATCGCCCGCCGCGAGGCCCGCCTGCTGATCGCCGCGCAGGCCCCGGGGCGGCGCGTGCACGAGACCGGCCTGCCGTTCAACGACCCCAGCGGCGACCGGCTGCGCGACTGGCTCGGGATCGACCGCGAGACCTTCTATCACCACCCGGCGATCGCCATCGTGCCGATGGGCTTCTGCTTTCCCGGCTCGGGGCGGGGCGGGGACCTGCCGCCGCGACCCGAGTGCGCCCCGGCC
This sequence comes from Guyparkeria sp. SB14A, assembly GCF_005096345.1. Lineage (NCBI taxonomy): Bacteria > Pseudomonadati > Pseudomonadota > Gammaproteobacteria > Chromatiales > Thioalkalibacteraceae > Guyparkeria > Guyparkeria sp. SB14A. The sequence continues at coordinate 121,275 of NZ_SWAW01000003.1, forward strand.
TGGCGCCGGCCGTTGCTGGCGGCCATGCCGGAGGTGGAAACCACGGTCGTGATCGGCCGCTACGCACTGGCCTGGCACCTGGAGCTCAAGGGCGGTCAGCGGCTGACCGACGTCGTCGCCGACTGGCGCCGGCTTGCCCCGACACATTTTCCGCTGCCGCATCCCAGTCCGCGCAACAATCGCTGGCTACGCAACAACCCCTGGTTCGAGGCCGAGGTGGTCCCGGCCCTGCGCGAGCGGGTCGCGCGGCTGCTCGAGCCCGGGTGAGATGTACCGGCTGAGAATCCCGGGTGACAAGCCCGGGTGATCAACCCTCTTCGCGGAACTTGAGACCTACCTGGGTGATCGTCGGGCCGTCCATCTCGCGCACGGTCAGGCTGACGCGATCGAGATCCACCGAATCGCCCACGACCGGCGGGTTGCGCAACAGCGACTTGATCGCCTCGTCGAGGGTCGCCTCCTGCAACGCCTCGGGCGGTTGGATGCCGTAGACCTGGGCGAGATCGGCAATCCGCGCCCCGCCGCGCAGGGAGAAGGCACCGAAGAAGGTCTGCTCGGCGAGTGCCGCCTTCTTGCGCCGTTCGCCGGTGAAGAAGCGGTTGAGGTCGTTGATCATGTCTTCGGGGATGATGGTCAGCACGATATCGCCGGCCTGGAAGCGAAAGCCGCGCTCGGCCTTGCGCAACGCGAGGTTACGCACCACGCCGGCGACCGTGACCGACTCGCCGAACGGTAGCCGGTCAAGGCCGGCGCCGTCACCGTCCGTGTGCTCGCCGACCACGAACTGCACCATCTCCAGGCGCGGTTCGATCGGCAGGTTGAGATCGGCGCGCTGGCGTGGCTCGGCCAGCGGCGGCACCTCGACCTTGAGCAGGCGGGCGGCCAGCGGAACGGTGCTGCCCTGGATCAAGAGCGAGGTGATCACCACCACGTAGGCGATCTCGAAGAAACGCTCGGCATCGGGAATGCCGTAGATCATCGGGAATAGCGCCAGCACGATCGGCACCGCGCCGCGCAGGCCCACCCAGGCGATGAAGGTGGTCTCCCGCCAGTTGAAGTGAAACGGCCACAGTCCAATCCAGATCGCGATCGGTCGCGCGACCAGGAGCAGGGCGAAGGCAAGGATCAGCGCCGGCACGATCTGGTCGAGCACCGCCGTGGGCGTGACCAGCAGCCCCAGGATCAGGAACATGCCCGCCTGCGCGAGCCAGGCCAGCCCGTCCATGATGCGTAGCACGTGGAAGGTGCCGCGGTTGCGTGCCGTGCCGATCACCAGCCCGGTGAGATAGACGCCGAGAAACCCGCTGCCGCCGAGCTCGTTGATCAGCGCGAACGACAGCAAGCCCCCCGAGGCAATCAGCAGCGCGTAGAGCCCCTCGGCCAGTTCAATGCGCCGCAGCACCTCGCGTAGCAGGAAACCGAAGGCGACACCCAGCACCGCGCCGATGCCGAACTGCTGGACCAGGAAGACCAGGATCCACGGGTCGAGCAGGGATTGGCCGGCCGAGATCACCTCGAGCAGGGTGATGGTGAGGAAGATCGCCATCGGGTCGTTGATGCCCGACTCGATCTCGAGCGTCGAACCGACCCGTTCGTTCAGCCGCGTGCCGCTGCCCTTCAACAACGAGAAGACCGCGGCCGCATCGGTCGAGCCGATGATCGCCCCCATCAGCAGGCCGTAGTACCAGTCGAAGCCCATCAGCCAGGTGGCCAGCGCCCCCATGGCGCCGGCGGTAATCATCACGCCGACGGTCGCCAGGGACAGGGCGGGCTTGAGCGCGACGCGGAAGGTGCGGATATGGGTGCGCAGGCCGCCGTCGAGCAGGATGATGGCCAGCGCAAGGTTGCCGATCAGGAAGGCGGTTTCGAAGTCGTCGAACTGCACGCCGCCGATGCCGTCCTGGCCGGCGAGCATGCCCACCCCGAGAAAGATTAGCAGCAGCGGGAAGCCGAACCGCGACGAGGCCATGCCGGCGAGGATGCTGGTGAACAGCAGCAGGGCGCCGAGCAGGATAAACGAGTTGGTCGCGTCCATGGCCTCGAATCCGGCGTGGGTGGGTGACCCTCAACTATACGCGAGGCCTTCGGCCGAGCGGATGCGGTCCGGCGATAGAGTGGGGGGGGGGCGGTGCCCCGCCGGTGAGGCGAGGGCGGGATCAGCTCGCGGTGGCGAGAAAGGCCGGCGGCGGGAGAAAGGCCCGGACGGTGGCCGGCGCGGCCGGTTGCGGTGCTGCCGGCTGGGGGAAGCGGGCGTCGATCTCGCGACGCACCGCGGCCTGTTCGGGCAACAGCGGCAGGTGGCCGCCGGCGAGCATTTCGACGGCATCCGACAGGCCCAGTCGTTCCAGGTGCTGGGCGGGGGCCTCGAGGAAGGTCTCCAGGTCCAGCCCGGTGGTCGACAGTCGGCAGGCGCGGAAGATGTTGGCCCAGAAATCGATCACGTCGTCGTGGTAGGTCTGCATGGCGGTGCTCCTTTCGTTGACTGCCTACAAACTAGGCATGTCCAGATAGTATGCACACAATTTGGACGTGTCAACAAACTCGCGTCATTTTTATTGACATACCGTCGGGTGGGCGGAGAATGGGCAGCATGACTACCGAGACGCCCCTTATTACTGATCCGGCCATCGACGACCTCAAGTGGGACCTGCGCCAGCGTCTCAAGCTGCTCGAATGCACCCTGCTGCTCAACGGCTGGGTACGCACCCAGGCCCTGACCGAGACCTTCGGTATCAGCCGCGCGCAGGCCTCCAAGGACTTCGCCGTCTACCAGGCGCTCGCCCCGGACAACCTCGTCTACAACCGCTCGCAGAAGTATTACGAGCCGGGCGAGCACTTCGCCGCGCGGCTGTTGTCCGGTCGGACCTCGGAGTTGCTTGACGTGCTGGGCGCCTTGCCGGGGGCGGATCGGCCGGTGGTCGCGCTGGCGGCGGCCGGGCCGAACGTGGAGTTGCTGCGCCCGCTCGAGCGCGAGCTGGATCTCGATATCCTGCGGGCGGTTTCGGCGGCGGCCAGCAACGGGCATCGCTTGCGGGTGGACTACCAGTCCATGCGTCGCCCCGAGCCGCGCCCGATCGAGCTCTCGCCCCACACGCTGGTGTTCAGCGGCTTTCGCTGGCACCTGCGGGCCTTCAGCCACGAGCACGAGGAATATCGCGACTTCGTGCTGGCGCGGATGGCGAACGCCGAATCGCTGCCGGATCGACCGGGCGCACCGCGCGATGCGGATGGCGACTGGTTCGAGGAGGTGGACTTGCGGGTAGGGGTGCACCCGGAGCTGCCCGCGGCCCAGCAGGCGGTGATCGCCGCGGATTACGGCATGGTCGACGGCGAGCGGCAGGTGAGCGTGCGCCGGGCGTTGCTGCCCTACCTGCTGCGCCTGATGCAGATCGAACCCGAGCGCGAACACCCCGACCCATTGATCCAGCAGATTTGCCTGCTCAACCCCGAGGTGGCGCACCGCAAGGGCTGGGACTGACGCACGGGGCTGCTCTTAGCGCGGGCCGATCCGCTGGCAGCGGTTGCCGCCCTGGGCCTTGGCGTGCTGCAGGGCCTCGAGTGCGTGGCGGTAGGCCTCCTCGGAGGTCTGGCCGACCTCCAGTTCGGTCACGCCGCAGGACAGCGTGAGCGACAGGCTCTTGGCGCCATGGCGCAATCGGGTGCGCATCACGCGCGCCCGGATCGCTTCGGCCAGTTCCATGGCCGCATCCCCGTCCTGTTCCTTCAAGAGGATGGCGAACTCGTCGATGCCGATGCGGGCGAAGTAGTCGCTGTAGTGGATCATCCGCGAGATCGTCTGCACCAGCACGATCAGGATCTTGTCGGCGGTCTGCTGACCGTCGCTCTTGACGATCGTCTTGAGGTGGTCGATGTCGACGAACAGCATCGAGATCGGCGGGCGGCCCGGACGCAGTCGCGCCAGCTCCATGCGCAGCTGCTGCTCGAAGGCAAAGGCGTTGGGCAGGGCGGTGAGCATGCAGCGATTGCGGTCCGCGCATTTCTCCTTGAGCTTGTTCTCGTGCATCTGCGCACGCTTGATCACCGTGGTCAGGTAGCCGCGCAGGCGCAGGTTCTGGCTCTCGAACTCGGCCAGTCGCCGGCCCTCGGTCTCGTGGAATTCGCGTACCTTGCCGTGCAGCTGCTCGATCTGGTCGCGCACCGTCTGCTTGATGGTCTCGATGTCCTCGGCCTGCTCGATCTCCTTCTTGAGCTTGCCGACGGTGCGCCCGAGCATGTTGTCGAAGCGCCGGAGCTTGCCGCGGCGCTCCTCGGCCTGCTTGCCCTGGTGGAAGGCGTCCTCCTCGATCTTCTGCACCGATGACTTGATCTCGTCGAGGAACAGGGTGAGCTCGGTCTTCTCCTGCTCGATCATCTGGCGCATCTCGTTGATCAGCGCCACGGTGCGATCGATCAGCAGGCTGGGGTGGGCATCGAACTGGTGGGCGGCGATCGCCTCGAGCAGCTGGCGCCGATGGCTCTCCAGCGGCCCGATAAAGGCGATGCCCTCGAGCATCTGCGGGATGAACTCGCGCACGAACAGCTTGCGCTGGTACTCGGCGCGCGAGTTGTCGGGCCGCTCCTGGGCGTCGTCGCTGGCTGGCTCGTGGCCGCTTTCCAGCTTGCGCAGCTGCTCGGAGAGCTGCTCGATGTCCACCTGCAGGCGGTCGAGCGGAAAGTCGGCATCGGCCTGGCGGCTGACGTGGCTGCGGATGCGATTGCACAGCGGCACGAGGCTCGGGTAGGCCTTCTCCACCGCGATCAGCGTGCGACTGACGGTCAGCTTGAACAGCTTGACCAGGCGCAGGTCGTGGTCCTCCAGGCGGGTGAATTCCCGGAGCATGCGCTCGTAGCTCTTGCGGTAGAAGTCGCCAGACTCCGCCATGTCATGTCCCCGGAAAATCGTGCCCGCTGGTCATCGATAGCTCGACGAACCGTTTTTCGCGCCAATTTACCCCAGTATGACACCCGGAATAAAGCAGGAAAGTCGATTGCCCCCATGGCCCGTCATGCTGCGGCTTCAAGCGGACCTGCGGGGCTTTTCGTCGGCGGCCGGCTGGCGCATGATGGACGGGTCACGTCGATCCCCGGACAAGGAGCCCGAAACATGTCCCCGATCCGCCGCCGCTGGATGATTCGGATGGCCGCCATCGCCCTGGTGGTGGGCTTTGTCGGCTGGTGGGCCTACCAGCAGCTGACGGTGGTCGAGGATCACCCCGGTCTTGCCAGCGGCAACGGGCGGATCGAGGCGGTCGAGATCGATATCGCGGCCAAGGTGCCGGGGCGCGTCGAATCGATCCGGGTCGAGGAGGGCGAGTTCGTCACCACCGGTCAGCCGGTCGCGACTCTGGACACCAGCACGCTCGAGGCCGAGCTCCATCAGGCGCAGGCGCACCTGCGCCAGGCGAGCAGCGACGTGGTAACCGCCGGCAGCCAGGTGATCCTGCGCGAGGCGGAACGAGCCGCGGCCGAATCCCTGCTGGCCCAGCGGCAGGCCGAGCTGGATATCGCCGAGAAACGCCTGGCGCGCACCTCGCAGCTGGTCAAGAGTGGCTCGGTCTCCCGCCAGGAGGTGGACAACGACGAGGCCCGGGTGAAGGGCGCGGCGGCCGCGGTCAGTGCCGCGCGGGCCCAGATCGCCGCGGCCGATGCGGCGATTGCGACCGCGCGGGCACAGGTGGTCGGGGCCGAGGAGGCCGTCGCCGCGGCACGGGCGACCATCGAGCGCATCGAGGCCGACATCGCCGACAGTACCCTGTATGCCCCGCGAGACGGACGCATCCAGTACCTGGTTGCCCAGTCGGGTGAGGTGGTCGGTGCCGGCGGCCGGGTGATGAACATGATCGACCTCAAGGACGTCTACATGACGTTCTTCCTGCCCACCGACGTGGTCGGCCGGATTGCCATCGGCGCCGAGGCCCGGCTGGTGATCGACGCCGCCCCGCAGTACGTCATTCCCGCCCGCATCTCGTTCATCAGCGACGTGGCGCAGTTCACCCCCAAGACGGTCGAGACCCGCGAGGAGCGCCAGAAGCTGATGTTCCGCGTGCGCGCCCGCCTGCCGGTCGAATTGCTCGAGCGTTACATCGTGCAGGTCAAGACCGGCCTGCCGGGCGTGGCCTGGGTACGCTACGACGACGATCAGCCCTGGCCCGAGCACCTGGCGGTACGGGTGCCTGAGTGATGACGGATGCCGCGCCGGTCGCCCGCCTGCGCGGGGTCGGGTTGCGCTACGGCGAGACGGTGGCGCTCGACGGGATCGACCTCGACATCCCCGCCGGGCAGATGGTCGGCCTGATCGGGCCGGATGGTGTGGGCAAGTCCAGCCTGCTCGCGCTGGTCGCCGGGGCCCGCGCGATCCAGTCCGGGACGATCGAGGTGCTCGGTGGCGACATCGGGCGGGCGCGCTTTCGTGGGCAGGTCAGCCCGCGCATCGCCTACATGCCGCAGGGGCTGGGTCGCAACCTCTACCCCACGTTATCGGTGTTCGAGAACGTCGATTTCTTCGGCGGCCTGTTCGGGCACGCCCGGGCCGAGCGCCGGCGACGGATCGACGAGTTGCTGCAGGCCACCGGCCTGGCCCCGTTCGCCGACCGGCCGGTGGGCAAGCTCTCCGGCGGCATGAAGCAGAAGCTGGGGCTGTGCTGTGCGCTGATCCACTCACCGGACCTGCTGATCCTCGACGAGCCGACCACCGGCGTCGACCCGCTCTCGCGTCGCCAGTTCTGGCGCCTGATCGAGCGCATCCGCGCCGAGCACGACGGCATGAGTGTGCTGGTGGCCACGGCCTACATGGAGGAGGCCGAGCGTTTCGATTGCCTGGTGGCGATGAATGCCGGTCGGGTGCTGGCGACGGGCGAGCCGGCGACGCTGCTCGAGCGCACCGGGCAGGAGACGCTCGAGTCGGCCTTCATCTCGCTGCTGCCGGCGGCCGAGCAACATGAGCATCGACCGGTCGACCACAGCGCGCACCCGGATGCCCGAACCGCCCCGGTGGCGATCGAGGCGAGGGGCCTGACCAAGCGCTTCGGCACCTTCACCGCGGTCGAGGACGTCAGCTTCTCCATTCCGCGCGGCGAGATCTTCGGTTTCGTCGGCTCGAACGGCTGCGGCAAGACCACCACCATGAAGATGCTCACCGGTCTCCTGCCGGCAAGCGACGGCGAGGCAAGACTTCTCGGCCATCCCCTCGATCCGCACGACCTGGCCACCCGCCACCGGGTCGGCTACATGACCCAGGGCTTTTCGCTCTACGGCGAGCTGAGCGTCCGCCAGAACCTCGAACTGCATGCCCGGCTGTTTGGCCTCGATCGATCGGCCCTCGACGCGCGGGTCGCCGCGGTGGCGAGCCGTTTCGGCCTCGACCGCGTGATGGACGCGTTGCCGGATGAACTGCCCCTGGGCGAGCGCCAGCGATTGTCGCTGGCCGTGGCACTGGTACACGAGCCCGAGATCCTGATCCTCGACGAGCCGACCTCCGGCGTCGATCCGATCGCCCGCGATGCCTTCTGGCGCATCCTGATCGAGCTGGCCCGCGAGGAGCAGGTCACCATCTTCATCTCGACGCACTTCATGAACGAGGCCGAGCGCTGCGATCGGCTCTCGCTGATGCACGCCGGGCGGGTGCTGGTCACCGGCACGCCCGAGGAGGTGATCGCCTCGCGCGGCGCGGCCGACCTCGAGGCCGCGTTCATCGACTACCTCGAGGGCGCCGCCGAGAACGAGGAACCCACAGTGCGGCGTAACCGGGAAACCCGCGGCAGCGGCGAGCGCCCGGCGGAACTCGCGGGCAGGCGGTCGCCCCCCCGCCACGGCGTGTTCAGTGCGCGGCGCCTGGCCGCCTACGCCCACCGGGAAGGGCGAGAGCTCACGCGCGACCCGATCCGCCTGACACTGGCCGCGCTGGGCACGGTGCTGCTGATGCTGGTGCTGGGCTACGGCATGAACATGGACGTCGACGACCTGACCTTCGCGGTGCTCGATCGCGACAACACCACCGTCAGCCGGGATTACGTCGCCGGCCTGTCCGGCTCGCGGTACTTCATCGAGCACCCGCCGGTGGCAAGCTACGCGGAACTCGACCGGCGCATGCGCTCGGGCGAACTGGGGCTGGTGATCGAGATCCCGCCCGGCTTTGCGCGCGACATCGCCCGGGGCACGCCGGTCGAGGTGGGCGCCTGGGTGGATGGCGCCATGCCCACCCGCGCGGAGACCCTGGCCGGCTACGCCCAGGGCATGCACCAGCACTGGCTGGCCATGCGGGCGCGCGAGTCGGTGGGGGAGGCGGCGCTGGCCGGCGCGGCGTCCATCGAGACACGCTTTCGCTACAACCCCGACGTGAAAAGCCTGCCGGCGATGGTGCCGGCGATGATCCCGCTGCTGCTGATGCTGATCCCCGCGATCCTCAGCGCCTTGTCCGTGGTGCGCGAGAAGGAGCTGGGGTCGATCGTGAACTTCTACGTCACCCCGGTCACGCGCCTGGAATTCCTCCTGGGCAAGCAGTTGCCCTACGTCGTGCTGGCGATGGGCAATTACCTGTTGCTGGTCGCCCTGGCGGTGGTCGTCTTCGGCGTGCCCATCACCGGCAGCTTCCTCGCCCTGAGCCTGGCCGCGGTGCTGTACGTGTTCGCCTCGACCGCGCTGGGGCTGTTGATCTCGACGTTCGTGAAAAGCCAGCTGGCGGCGATCTTCGGCACGTCGATCCTCACCATGATCCCCTCGACGCAGTACTCGGGGCTGATCGACCCGGTCACGGCGCTCGAAGGGATGGGCGCGTTGATCGGGCAGGTCTTCCCGGCCACGCATTTCGTGACCATCGCGCGCGGGACGTTCTCCAAGGCGCTGGGCTTCGAGGACCTGGCCGGGGCGTTCCTGCCCCTGCTGCTGGCCGGTCCGGTGCTGATCGCGATCGCCACCCTGCTGCTCAGGCGACAGGAGCGTTAGGATGATCGCGCGCAACATCTGGTATCTGGGGCTCAAGGAGTTCCGCAGCCTGTGGCGGGACACCATCATGCTGGTGCTGATCGTGTTCGCCTTCTCGCTGGCGATCTACACGGCGGCCACCGCCATGCCCGAGACGCTCAACAAGGCCCCGATCGCGATTGTCGACGAGGACCGCTCGCCGCTGTCGCTGCGCATCGCCGATGCCTTCTACCCGCCGTCGTTCCTGCCGCCGCGCTTTATCTCCGCTGTCGAGATGGACCAGCGCATGGACGCCGGACTCGACACCTTCGCCCTGCATATCCCGTCCGGCTTCCAGCGCGACGTGCTTGCCGGCCGGAGCCCGGCGATCCAGTTGAACGTCGATGCCACCCGCATGAGCCAGGCGTTCGTCGGCAGCGGCCATATCCAGGCGATCGTGCAGGGCGAGATCGATGCCTTTCTCGCCGGCTACCGCGAGGCGCCGTCCCCGCCGGTCGAGCTGGTCTGGCGGGCGCGGTTCAACCCCGAGCTGCAGGTCGCCCGGTTCGGTGCCGTGATGGAGCTGATCAACAACATCACCATGCTCGCGATCGTGCTCACCGGCGCGGCGCTGCTGCGCGAGCGCGAGCACGGCACGGTCGAGCACCTGCTGGTGATGCCGGTCACGCCGTTCGAGATCATGGCGAGCAAGATCTGGTCGATGTCGGTGGTCGTGCTGCTCGCCGCGACCTTTTCGTTGACCGTGGTGGTCCAGGGACTGCTGGCCATCCCGATCCAGGGCTCGGTGGGGCTGTTCCTGGCCGGCGCGTTGCTGCACCTGTTCGCCACCACCTCGCTGGGGATCTTTCTCGCCACCATCGCCCGATCGATGCCGCAGTTCGGGCTGCTGATCCTGCTGGTACTGCTGCCGCTGCAGATCCTCTCCGGCGGCATGACCCCGGCCGAAAGCCTGCCCGACTGGGTGCACCTGCTGATGCAGGCGGCCCCGACCCTGCACTTCGTCGCCATGGCGCAGGCGGTGCTCTACCGCGGCGCGGGCTTCGAGGTGGTCTGGCCGCAATTCCTCGCGCTGGCCGCGATCGGCGGGGTGCTGTTCACGCTGTCGCTGGCGCGTTTTCGGCGCATGCTCGCCGAAGTGGGCTAAGCGACTACGACGCGGGCGATGTGAGTTCGACCAGGCATTGCCAGACACGCCGGCGCAGTACCGGGTGGCCGCGATCGAGTCGACGGATCAGGCTGATCTTCTCGGCGAGATAGGTGGGCGCGAACTCGGGATCGTGGCGGGCGATCGACCGCACGTTGTGCCAGACATCGGCGTACTTGATGGTCTGCGCGCGGGGTTCGGCGCGGGCGACGTGGTCGTGGTCGATCCGCTTGCGGGCCGCGCGATCGCCGTCGTCCGTAGAGGAGGGGTTGGTCAGCGAAAGCACCATGCGCACCACCGAGCTGGGCATCTCGCGGTCGAGATCGGCGGCGGTCACGGGTGTGTCTTCGACCACGTCATGGAGCAGGGCGGTGGCGAGCACGAGCGGGTCGCCGTGGAAGGGGCGGACCGTCTGCGCGACGGCGACCGGGTGGGTGACGAACGGCTCGTGGGTGTAGCGACGCACCTGGCCCGCGTGCGCCTCGATCGCGATCGCCAGCGCGCGGCGCACCACGTGCGAGGGGTGTTGTGCGAAGTGGTGGGCATCAGCTGGGGTCATGGCGGCGCGACGATCGTGAAGCGGTTCCGGGAGAGGGGCGCGTGGCGCGACAAGTGTGCCCGCCCAACCCGCTGCGCTCAAGTGGCTGGCCCGCTTGCGGGCCGGCGTGCCTCAGAAACGGTGCCACGATGGATTGCGCGGCTGGTTGGTCGTATCGTGGGTGCCAGGCATATACGCCCCAACACAACCAGCGAGTGTCACCATGCCCGTATCCCGCCACCTCCCTCAGCGATTTCTTTCCGCCCTGAGCCGCCCGCTGGCCGCCCTGCTGTTGGCCTTCGGGCTGGGTGCGGTCACCCCGGTGGTCGCCGCCGATGCCGCTGACTCGACGATGGCCATCTACGAGGAGGTCCGCTTCGTCGACCACCTCGCCGACCTGCCCGCGGATCTCGCCTGGATGCAAAAGCACGACAAGCCGATGATGCTGTTCTTCCACGCGAGCTACTGCGGCTACTGCCAGAAGATCGACGACGAATTCCTGATCCCGATGCGGCTCGACCCGGACTACCAGGGGCGCCTGATCATCCGTCGCGTGCAGATCGACTCCGACGATCGCTTCATCGGCGTCGACGGCGAGTGGAAGGAGCCGGCGGCGTTTGCCGACCAGCTCGACGTGCGCGGCGTGCCCTACGTGCTGTTCTTCTCCCCCGACGGCGAGCGGATCGGCGAGATCACCGGCGCCGCGCCGGCGTTCTACAACCACTATCTGGAACGCAACATCGATCGCGCGGAACGCTGCGCCAAGGACATGGGCCCGGCCGAATGCCGCGAGTTCATCGATCGGCCGGGGCTGCAATAGGTCCTGGTCGAGTAGTCGCCCCCTGACGCTCGTTGCAGGCGGGGTGTCGTCTGACTGGTTTCGGCGATGACGGGCATTCCGATGGCCTTCCGTCGCGTTTCCGGTTTAGCCCCTGCTGGATTGTGCCTCGCAGCATCCCTGACTGCTTTGGATCGGCGGGCACGGCACGGTGCCGTATGAGCAGAATACGCAGCAGTCGCCTGGCTTCGGCCGCAGCAAGGCCTGACACCCGTCACATTCGTAGAACCACTGACAGGCATCGGTGGGCATGGTCTCGGTTTGCGAGTGCCGGCATTCGGGACACTTGATTGTCGAGTTGTAAGACAACGGGTCGTTGGGCATCACTTGTTCCTTTTATCGTCTTATCGTCGGCGTTTTCTTGGCGGTGGGGCTGAGCTGATCGGCTTGGGTTTTGTCGGCACGCCTTATCCGCGATGATCCGGCGTCTGATGCTCGGCATGCACGGGAGGGTGCCTTCTCCCTGCCTTTCGCAGGAAAACCCACTCTGCCGCCGCGATCGCAATCATCGTGGCCATCGCCGCGCCGATGACAAACGGATCCGTGTTGAGTTTTACCCAGACGAAGCCCAACAGGGCGAGCAGGTTCAGAACGATGGCCGTCGCGGGTATCCACGCCCGCGCATCCACTTCTGTCCTGAGATAACGGAGCACACCCCACTGGATGGCGATGTCCATGATCAGGTAAAAAACGATGCCCAGGGCAGCGATGCGGGAGAGGTCGAAGAAAGCCGTCAAGAAGATACCGAGGACGACGGTGTAGACCAGTGTGTGCTTCTGGATGCTGCCCGGCATGCCGAAATGTCGGTGAGGCACCAGTTCCATCTCGGTCAGCATGGCCAGCATGCGGGAGACGGCGAAGATGCTGGCGAGGATGCCGCCTGCGGTGGCCGTCATCGCAAGGATGACCGTGAACCACACGCCGTATTCGCCCAGCGCCGGTCGGGCTGCCGCCGCCAGAGAATAGTCTCTCGTTTCTATGATCTCGGCCAATGACAGATTGCTGGCGACGGCATAACCAACCAGGGAGTAGATGACGACACAGGCGGCGATGGAAATGACGATGGCGCGACTGACATTTCGATGGGGATTGTTTACCTCGGAGCCGCTATTGGTAATCGTGGTGAATCCCTTGAAGGCCAGGATGCCCAGCGCGGTGGCGCCGAGAAAATTGCCGAGGGTTCCGGCGTCCCCGGTGCTGGAAAAATCAACGGTGATGCTGTCAGCAACCCAGATACCGGCGAGACCGAACAAGAAAATGCCTCCGATCTTGAGAATGCCGATGAGCGAGGCAACTCCCTGAATGAGGCGATTGCCCAAGAGGTTGATCACGAAGGCAGCGATGATGAGTGACACACCCAGAACAGGCACCAAAAGGCCGGATTCATCCCCACCAAAGGGTTGCACCGAATACGAGCCGAAGGTCCGTGCAAGGAAGGCTTGAGCGATTACCATCGAGAAATACATCAACAAGGCGTTGAACGCAGTTGGCAAGCGGTTTCCATAGGCCTTGTGGAGATACATCCCAATGCCGCCGGCAGACGGCCAGGTGTTCGAGATTTTTATGTAGGAATAGGCGCTGAAGCCCACGATGACCGCCGCCGATAGGAAGGCCAAGGGAAACAGTACGCCGGTCATCTCGGCCATTTGCCCCGTCAAGGCAAAGATGCCGGCACCGATCATGACCCCGGTCCCCAGCATCACTGCTCCCGGCAGGGTCAGGCTCCCCTCTTGATAGCGGCTCGTGCGGTCGTTCGCTTTGTTCATCCTGCTCCCCTCTGTAGACATCAGGAGTTGATCGTCACGGCCTCGTCGTGTCGGTCATCCGATAGAAAACTCCGGGTTGACGAGGTCGAGAGCGGTCACGTCATAGCGCAGATGTCGGTGCTCGTTAACGGACAACGGCCCCCATCCTGAAACGGGAGCCTTGCTCATGCTTCTCCAGGACACGGTTGCGTGGTGGTCAGAACCACATGCGTACGCCGGCGACCAGTCGAAGATCCTCAGTGTCTTGGCCTTCCGCTCGGGCCAGGTCGGCGGTGTCTCCCAGTTGCTTCTTCCAGCTCACCCCGATGTAGGGGGCGAACTCGCGTTGGATTTCGTAGCGAAGCCGCAGTCCGGCCTTTACGTGGTTCACACCCTGGCCGACGCCGAACTCTTCGACCTCCTGGAAGGCGAAAGATGTCCCGATGCGCGGCTGCAGGACCAGTCGCTGGGTGAGCAGGAAGTCGTACTCGGCCTCAAAGTCGACCGAGGCGTCGCCGTCTTCACTGATCCGCAGGCTGGTATCGATTTCGAACCAGTAGGGCGCCAGGCCCTCCAGGCCCACCACGGCGAAGCCGCGGTCGTGGTTGGGGCCGGGGCCGTATTCGAGCTGGTAGCCGACACCGGCCTGCACGGACCAGTAGGGGGCGATCAGGCGGCCGTAGAGTAGATCGAGGGCCTCGATCTCACCACCGTCTCCACCGGAGACGACGTGTTCCCCCTCGCCCTTGATCACCAGCCGGTTGGTATCGCCGCCGTACCAACCCTTGAACTCCCAGTCGACGCTGTCCTCGTCGTCCCCGGCAGCGTACTCCAGCCGGTCGAACAACAGCATCCCGGTCTGCATGTCGGGGACGGGGGAATCCCATCCCTGTTCGCGGGCGTAGTCACCTCGTCCGTCGGCCATGGCAAGCGCTGGTGTCAGTGCCAGCACGCAGGCGGTCGCCAGCCATCGACTCGGGTGCTTGATCGTCTGAATGGTCATTGGTCAGTTCCTCCCGGTATTCAGGCTACGGACACGACACGGAACATGCCGGCGTCCATGTGATAGAGCAGATGGCAGTGAAAGGCCCAGTCGCCCTTGTGTTCCGGGGTGATCTGCGCGGAGACCATCTCGCCGGGCTTGAGCGACAGGGTGTGTTTGCGCGGCCGGTACTTGCCATGACGGTTTTCCAGCTCCATCCACATGCCGTGGAGGTGAATCGGGTGATCCATCATGGTGTCGTTGACCAGGATCAGGCGCAGCCGTTCGTTGTGGTGGAAGCGGATCGGGCCGTCGACTTCGGAGAACTTTTTGCCGTCGAACGACCACATGTACCGCTCCATGTTGCCGGTCAGGTGAAGTTCGATTTCTCGCTCCGGTTCACGCTGATCCGGCCAAGGGGCGCGTGCCCGCAGGTCGTCGTAGACCAGCACCTTGTGGTCCTCGGTACTCTCGAGCCCGATGCCCGGATCGCTCATGCGATTCTGCGGATTGCTGGCGACCATGGCCGCGCCCGGGCCGTGATCATCGTGGCCGTGGCTGATCTTTCGGCCGGCAAGGGGCCATTCGGAAGGTTCGTCCTCGGCCATGTTCATGCCGCCGGAGTGATCGTCATTCATGGCCTGACTGCCGCCGCTCATGTCGTGGCCGGCATGCGGGTCGCTAGCGTCGGCTGCCATCTCCACGCCGCCATTCATGTCACCCGACATGTCGTTCCGGCCCATGTCCATGTCGCCGTGGCCCATGTTCATATCCATGTCTCCATGGTCCATGCCCATCGACTCCATGCCGCGCTCGGGCATGGGGCGACGCTCGGGGATCTCGCCGCGTGCGCCCTCTCTGGTCGCCAGGGTGGCGGCGGCATACCCGCTGCGATCCATGGCCTCGGCGAAGATGGTGTAGGCGCGATCCTCGTTCGGCTCGACGATCACGTCGTAGGTCTCGGCAACACCAATACGGAACTCGTCGACCGGCACGGGCTCGATGTCCTGTCCGTCGGCCTGCACCACGGTCATCTTCAATCCCGGGATGCGCACATCGAAGAAGCTCATCGCCGAGCCGTTGATGACCCGCAGCCGCACCTTTTCCCCGGGCTTGAACAGGGCGGTCCAGTTGTCCGCGGGTGAACGCCCGTTGAGCAGGTAGGTGTAGGTGCTGCCGGTCACGTCGAGCAGGTCGCGCGAACTCATGCGCATCTCGCCCCACATCGCCCGCTCGCGCATGGTCTGCTCCCAGCCCTTGGCCTTGATGTCGTCGAGCAGGTCCTGGACGGTGCGCTTCTGGTAGTTGTAGTAGCCCTCGGCAACCTTGAGCTTGCGGAAGACGTCGTGCGGATCTTCAAAGGTCCAGTCGGAGAGCATGACCACGTAGTCCCGATCGTACGCGTAGGGCTCCGGCTCGGCTGGGTCGACCACCAGCGGGCCATAGTGGCCGAGCTGTTCCTGGAGCCCCGAATGGCTGTGGTACCAGTAGGTGCCGCTCTGGCGCACCGGGTAGCGGTACTCGAAGGTCTCGCCGGGCTTGATGCCGGGGAAGGTCACGCCCGGCACGCCGTCCATCTCGAACGGCAGCAGGATGCCGTGCCAGTGGATCGAGGTGTCCTCGTCGAGGTTGTTGGTCACCAGGATGCGCACGTCGCGACCTTCCTTGAGGCGGATCAGGGGCGCGGGCACGGTGCCGTTGACCGTGATCGGGTGCGCGTCCTTGCCATCGATAGGCATTGGCGTGCGGTCGATGGTCAGCCGGAAGATGTCGGTGTTGCCGTCGACCTCCTTCTCGGCCTCGAGGTTGCCGCTGCGGGGCCAGGCGAGGGCCGGCTGGAGGGCGCCTACGCCGTAGAGGGCGGCCAGAACGCTCATGGATGTGGCGCTGCGCAAGAACCGGCGGCGGGACAGCCCGTCGGCGGTGAGGATGTCGTTGGACTTCATGGGATCTCCTCCGATTGCGTCGAGAAGGACGGTTTAAGGGGGTACGGCGTTTTACTGGCCCGGTGCCACGTCGATGTGGCCTTTCATGCCGGCCTCGAGGTGGCCGGGCAGCAGGCAGGCAAATTCGACCTGTCCGGGCTGCGTGAATCGCCAGACGAGATCGCCCGATTCGCCGGCGTCGAGCTGGATCATGTTTGGCTCGTCGTGGGCCATGCCCGGGTGCTCTCGCATTTCTTCGGCGTGGGCCTTAAGGTCCTCGATCGATCCGATGACCATCTCATGGGGTTGATTGCCGGTGTTGCTGACGCGGAAACGCACTGTTTCGCCGGCTTTCACTTCGATCGACGACGGCTCGAATCGCATCCGGTCGTCCATCTTCACCACGATGTGGCGATCGACGTTGGTCATCTGCCCCGGCTCGCCGGTGACCGTGCCTGCACCCCCATGACCGCCGGAGTGTTGACCTGCGCCGAGGGCCGCGAAGGGAAGCAGGAGCGAGGCGATTACTGCGTGTTTCGTTGCCATGGATCTGTTCCTCTTAGTGTCGGCATTGCCTGCCGTGACGTGCCTGTTTCGATACCCATGACCTTACGCAGCCGGGCTGTCATGGACCTGACGGCGGAATTACGGTTTTGTCATCTACGTGCGTACGCGTCAGGGCCTCTCCCGAGGTGGCCAGGGCAGCGAGTGGTTGGTTCGAAGAGAGAGGGGGCGGTCGAGGTTGTCGGTATTGGTGCAGCCGCCCCGGAAGGCAATGGCCCCGACCAGGGCAGTCGGGGCGGGAGGGATTCAGTCGAGTTCGTCCTTCATGCGTTCATAGGTTTCCTTGTCGATTTCGCCCCGAGCGTAACGGCGATCGAGAATCTCCCGGGGAGACGGCTCTCCCGAGGAACGGCCTTGTCGCGAGAGGGCGACGATCAGCCAGGCGATCACTGCGATCAGCAGTATCCAGACGATCCACATGAAGCCTCCGCCAAATCCCATGGTGTGATCCCATCCCATTTTCTTTTCTCCTGATAACGTTGGGCCGAGGCCCGCCACCGCGGGCGAGCGGGCTCAGGAAACCGTGAAATGACCCATCATCCCGGCATCCTCGTGTTCGAGGATGTGGCAGTGGTACATGAACGGGGTGTCCTTGCCGGCCGGCTGGGTAAAACGCACCGCGATCTCTGCCCGGCCATCGACCAGCAGGGTGTCCTTCGCGCCTCGATTTTCCAGCCGGGGCGACTGCCCCGTCTCGTCGGCGAGTACCTGGAAGTGCACGCCATGGATGTGGAACGGGTGCATCAGCATGTCGCTCTCGATGGTCCAGTGTTCGATGGTGCCGAGCGCGACGTCCTCGTTAATGCGATGCGGATCGAACGGCTGGCCGTTGATCCCCATGGAGGGGCCGGAGCCGTCGCCCATCATGCCTCGCATCATCGGCATGCCACCGAGCATCATGTCGAGGCGGAAGTGGCGTCGACGATCGAAGGTTGTCGGCCGCGATGGCAGGGAGTCACCAGTGGCCTCCGGGAGACGATCCACCCGACCCTTGCGGTCATCCGGGTGGAACGACAGCACCCGTTGGTCGCCTTCGACCAGTCCGGAGGCAAACGAGCGAATGTTGCTCATCATCCCCATCATGCCGGGGCCGCCCCGGTTCTGATCCGGGCCGGTGATCAGCGCCACTTCGCGCCCGTCGCGGAAATCCACCAGTACCTCGAAGCGTTCGCCCGGTGACAGGCGCAGTTCGTCGGTGGCCACCGGTTTTGGCCAGAACCCGGCGTCGCTCGCGATCACATGCATCGGGCGCCCGTCATCGAAACGCAGGTGAAAGATGCGGGCATTCGAGCCGTTGAGCAGGCGCAGCCGGACGATGGATTTCGGCACCGGGCCGCGGGGTTGTTCTGCGCCGTTGACGAACAGGCGGTCACCCTGGAAGCCGTGCATGCGATCGAACATGCTCAGTCGGTAATCCAGTCGACCGGTATCGTCGAGGCGCCGGTCCTGGATCACCACCGTCAGGTCATCGACACCGTGTTCGTGAGGCACGCCCCGGTCGGCATCAAGTCCATCGTCGATCTGGAACACCCCGGCCAGGCCCGCGTAGACCTGGCGGGCCGTATGCGGAAAGGTATGGGCGTGGAACCACGCCGTCGATGCCGGCTGGTCGATCGGCAGGATCGGCTCCCACACCTTGCCGGGGTCGATCGCTTGGTGAGGGCCGCCATCGACCTTGCCGGGGACGAGCAGGCCATGCCAGTGAGTGGCGAGTGGCTCGTCGAGATCGTTCTGCAGCCGGACGGCGACCTCCTGGCCCTGGCGTGCCCGGACGAACGGGCCAAGGTAGCCCTGGTTGTATCCGAGCGTCGGTGAGGACGATCCGCCTGCGAACACCGTTTTGCCGGTCTGGGCCTTCAGTTCCAGGCGGCCGCTCTGGGTGACGTCGAGCAGTTCAGGCATCGGTAGGGTGGGGCGGTTGCGGCTGGCCGCCCGGGCGGGGTGGGCGGTGATCGAGCCCAGGCTTGCCGTGGCGGCCACCGCGACGCTGTGCTTCAAGAAACGACGTCGATCCATTGTTGAGTGCTCCCTTGGTTCGCCTGTCGGGATGACTTTTAACGACTTGCCCTCGAAGGTAGCCCTGCAAGCTGTCAGGCGCCTGACCCGCGGATTACATCCTTGTAATCTTCACGAGCCAGGCTCGGCGCGGTGGCAGAATGACCGCAGTTTGTTCGGGAGCTGTCGAATGAAGGTGTTGATCGTCGAAGACGAGAGCAAGACGGGCCAGTACCTGCAGCAGGGGCTGACCGAGGCGGGGTATACCGTCGACCTGTCGCCGGACGGCGTCGAGGGGCTGCATCTGGCGCTTACCGAGCCCTACGATTTGATGCTGCTCGACGTCATGCTCCCCGGCATGCATGGGTGGCAAGTGCTGGAGACCCTGCGTCGGAGCGGTCGAGACATGCCGATTCTGCTGCTCACCGCGAAGGACCAGGTCGAGGATCGCGTGCGAGGCCTCGATCTGGGTGCCGACGATTACCTGATCAAGCCGTTCGCCTTCTCGGAATTGCTGGCCCGCGTGCGCACCCTTTTGCGTCGTGGTCGGGCAGAGCCCGAACCGACCACCCTGCGCGTGGCCGACCTCGAGCTCGACCGCCTCGGCCACCGGGCCACACGGGCCGGTGAGCGGATCGATCTGACGGCAAAGGAATTCGCCCTGCTGGAGCTCTTCATGCGGCGAGAAGGCGAGGTGTTGCCGCGCTCGCTGATCGCCTCCCAGGTCTGGGACATGAACTTCGACAGCGACACCAACGTGGTCGAGGTGGCCGTCCGCCGGCTTCGTCGCAAGGTCGACGAGCCATTTGAACGCCGATTGATTCGAACGGTGCGGGGCATGGGCTACGTCATGGAAGACGAGCCCGAGGCATGAAATTGGCCCTCTCCCTCACCGCCCGGCTGACACTGCTGTTCGTCCTGCTGTCGTCTTCGGTGTTGATCGGCCTTGGCTGGCTGCTCAATGCCGCGGTCGAACGTCACTTCATCGAGATGGATCGCAGCCTTCTCGAGGGAAAGGTCGAGGTGCTGGAGCGGTTGCTGGCCAGCCCGCCCGACGCGCAGGAACTGCAGGCGCTGGATGAGGCGGTGCTCGACATGTTCCGTAGCGACCCGGAGCTCAAGGTGTTCGTTCGGACCGACGGTGGCTCGATCATCCTCGCGCCGCCCGACCTGTCGTTCCCCGATCAGGCGATCAACCGGCAGCAGGCCGAGCAAGCCGACGTGCTGTTCGCCTGGAGCGAGGGTGACTCGCGTTACCGCGGGCTTGCCACGACCATGCAGACGGCCTTGTCGGATCTCACGCCGTTTCTCGTGGTGGTGGCGATCAATATCGATCACCACGAGCGGTTCATGGAGCGTTATGGTCGGACCTTGAGCGTATTCATCCCGGTGGCGGCGTTTCTCAGTGGTCTGTTGGGCTGGTGGGCATCGCGGCGCGGGCTTTCACCGCTGCGCTTGCTACAGCAGCGAGCGGCCTCGGTCACCGCCTCGCAACTCGACCGCCGTTTGCCGGAGGAGTCGGTGCCCCGGGAGCTCAGGGGGCTTGCCCACGAACTCAATTGCATGCTGGTTCGCCTGGAGGAGGCGTTCCGGCGATTGTCGAACTTCTCCTCGGACCTGGCCCACGAGATGCGAACGCCCGTGAGCAACCTGCTCACCCAGACCCAGGTCGCCCTGTCGCGATCGCGGACTCAACACGAGTACCAGGAAACGCTTGCCTCCAGCGCCGAGGAGCTTGATCGGCTCTCGCGCATGATCGCCGACATGCTTTTCCTGGCTCAGGCGGACAACGGCCTCTCCTTGCCGTCGATTCAAGAGATTCGCCTGCACGACGAGCTTGCTGACCTGCTCGAGTTTTATGACGCGTTGGCCGAGGAGGAGGGCGTTCGTTTGCAGGCGTCGGGCCAGGCCTCGGTCCGCGGGAACCGCCTGATGTTGCGGCGTGCATTCAGCAACTTGCTCTCCAATGCCATCCGGCATGCGGGAGAGGGCGGTGAGGTACGGATTACTATCGCGGAACAATCGAAAACCGTATCCCTGATCGTCGAGAACACCGGTGATCCCATTCCGCCATCGGAGCTGCCCATGATCTTCGATCGGTTTTATCGGGCCGAGGCGGCAAGGCCTCGCCATGGGAGTACCACCGGCGGGCTGGGGTTGGGTCTGGCGATCACGAGGGCCATCATTCACGCACATGACGGGGAGATTGCTGCTGACTCGCTCGGGCGTCGAACTCGATTTCACGTCACCCTACCGCGGTCGGCTGCCGCGTCCGCTCCCTGAAAGCGATCCATTGAAACCGGGACGACATTCTCGTCGTCCAAAACGCAGAAAGGCCGCCCATTACAGGCGGCCCAACTGATTGATCGATTTGGTCGGAGTGGAGGGATTTGAACCCCCGACCACCTGCACCCCATGCAGGTGCGCTACCAGGCTGCGCTACACTCCGAAACAGGGCGCGCAGGATAGCGCATTTTGCCGTGCCGAGGAAGGCCGTCGGCAACCGGGCGGTCAGATGTCGTGGACCATGGCCCGGTTGTGGTTCGTCAGGGGGCGGATGATCTCCGGACGGCCGAAATGGAAGCCCTGTCCCCAGTCGATTCCCATCTCGCGCAGCATGTCGGCGGTGCGCGCGTCGCCGATGAATTCGGCGACCGTGATCAGGCCCATGTCCTTCGCCATGGCCTGGATGTGCTGGACGATCTTCTGTGCGCGCACGCTCTCGCTCATGTTCTGCACCAGTGCACCTTCGATCTTGAGGAAGGTGAACGGCATGTCGAGCAGGTAGCGGTAGGAGGAGTAGCCGCTGCCGAAGTCGTCCAGGGCGAGGCGCAGACCGAAATCGATCAATGGCTTGAGCGCACTGAAGGCATCGGCAGTGTCCTCGAGCACCTCGCGCTCGGTCATCTCCAGGACCAGCGGCTTGACCTCCACCTGGCCCGAACCGCCGATGCACTCGCAGGCGGCCCGGGCGTTGCTGATCACCTGTTCCATCAGCTCCGGGTGCTGCAGGAAGTCCCCGGAGATATTGACGAAGTGCGCCATCGGTCGGTGATCGATCGAGGCCACGCAGTTGGTAATCGTCTGGTTGATGATCTCGAAGTCGATCCGATGGGCCATCTGCAGTCGCGAGGCGGCCTCGATGAACAGCCCGGCGGGGATGACGTCGCCCTCGGGGGTGATCATGCGTGCCAGTGCCTCGTCGGCGACCACCTCGCCGGTCTTGAGATCGACGATCGGCTGACTGGCGGCCACGATGCGGCCCTCGTGGATGGCACGGTCGAGCGCCCCGCCCGTGGTGTAGACGGACGGTTGCTGCAACCGGTCGGCGTTGACCACGCGGTCGCGCCCGGTGCGCTTGGCCTCGTAGACGGCCGCGTTCAGGGAGGAGAGCTGGTCGCGGGGTTGGGTGCGACTGGTCTCGCCGGGGCCGAGCGCGCCGTGGCCGATGCTGACGGTGACGGTGCCCAGCTGGGTGGCCTTTTCCCCGGCATTGAAGCGTACGCTGGCGGCGGCCGAGCGGATGCGCTCGGCGATCTGCGAGCTGTGCTCGGCCTGGCGCGGCGGGATCAGGAGCATGAATTCATGGCCGCTCCAGCGGGAGGCCATGACGTCGTCGGGGACGGCCGCCTGCATGGCGACGGCAAGATCGCGGATCACCCGATCGCCGACGTGATAGCCGAGGTAGTCGTTGACGGTCTTGAGACGGTCGATGTCGATCAGCATCAGGCGGTGGCCGCCTTCCCCGTCGGACTGGATCTCGCGGATGCGTTCGAGCATCGCGCTGCGGTCCGGCAGGCCGGTGAGCGAGTCGAGACTGGTGGGCGGGCAGAGGCTCTCGATCATCACCACCATCCGCTGGTGGTCGTTCAGCGGGGTGACGCCGAGGGTGATCTCGCGGTTGTCCATCAGGCCGGCCAGCGAGGTTTCCTCGCCGTCGATCAGCGCGCTGCCCAGCGACGGGGTGGTGTTCAGTCGCAGGCGGCTTTCCAGGCGTTCGCGGAGGGTCTGCTCGCCATCGGCCGGGAACAGCTCCTCGGCCCGGGGGCTGGCGCTCAGGACGCGCCCGGAGGCAGTGCAGAGAAAGACGACCATGCCCGAATCAGCCCCTCCATACGCCGCGACGTTGTCCAGTTGCATCGTCCCTGTTCCTTCCCTGCCTGCGGTTGGCCACCCGACCCTGGGTGACATCTGTCTCACAGCATCCTAGCAGCGAATTCGGGCCAGCTGAATCACGATTCCCTTAAATACGCGGCGGGCGATCAGGACGCGCCGCTGTCGCAGACGGGGTTGGCGTTGATGCCGTCGATGCAGCCGATCAGCGAGTCGAGCAGCGGGTCGATCCGTTTGGCATCGGCATTGGCGTCCAGTGCGTCCTCGAGCTCGCCGGCCAGGGTCTGTAGTTCGGTTTCCCGGCAGCAGGCGGCGGCGCCCCGGAGCTTGTGCGCGGCATGGCGCAGCGCGTCGCGGTCCTCGGTCTGCTCGGTCAGCAGGCGACGGTACCCGGGCAGCTCGTCACAGAGCAGGCGGGTCAGGAAGGGATCGCGTTCGTCCTTGCGGTCGCCGTTGGCGGGGGGGCTGGCCTCCGGGTCGACGCGGCCGTGCGTTTCCAGCGGGAAGAATTCGCCGATCGCGCTCAGCAGGTCGCCGGCGGTCACCGGCTTGGTCAGCACCCGCTCGATGCCGCTGTGCAACAAGTCCTGGTGGACGTTGCCCTGCCGGTTCGCGGTGATCGCGATGATGGGCGTCTCGAGGTGACGCGGCCGCTTTTTCAGGATGCGGGCGACGCCGGCGCCGGTGATGTCCGGCATGTGCATGTCGGTGAAGACCACGTCGATGTCCTCGTGGTCGGCCAGGGCCAGTGCGTGTTTGCCGTTGGTGGCCTCGAGGACGTGAAAGCCCAGTTCACGCAGCGTCTGACCGAGGTGGGCCAGGTAGACCGGGTCGTCGTCGATCACCAGCGCGGTGCGCCCGGCGAACGAATACAGGGCGTGTCGACCGGCCTTGGCCGGACGGGATGGCGCGGTGCTGGCGGTCGGCCGTTGGGATTGCGTCGGTGGCGCCAATCGCGCCGGACGGCGGCCCGGCCCGGGTGCCGGGGCCCCCAGGACGCGCTCCAGCGAGGCGGCCAGGGCTCGGGCGCGGATGAACAGCGGCAGGGTGAAGTCGGCCCAGTGCAGCGGGGCGGCCGGGCGCCCGCGGATGGTCAGGTGGCTGGACAGGCCGATAACGCGCCCGGCGAGCGATACCCACTGGCCGAATGCCGGGTCGTCGTGGTGGCGTTCGACGATCCGCTCGTCGATGAACAGCAGGTCGACCGGCTGACCGAAGTCCGGCTCGACCTGGATGCTCGCCCCGAGCGCGGCGAGATTGCCCTGCCAGGCCCGTCGATGTTGTGGTGAGGCGCAGACCACCGCGATCAGTTGGCCGGCCAGCCGGTCGCTGCTGTCGGGCTCGCCGATCAGGATGGGGGCGCTGAAGGTGGCGGTCATGCCGAAGCGATCGGGCGTGGTTTCGACCACCTCGAGTGCCGAATCGAGGTGATGCGAGATGCAGCGCAGGATCCAGAGATCGATCAGGTCATCGACCAACAGCCCCTCGAGGCCTTCGGGGAGCGGTTGGACGAGGCGCTCGGTGAGCTGTTCGCGATCGAGCGACCCCTCGCGGAGCTGGCCGTCGACGGTCAGCCGAAAGCGTCCGATCCGGTCGCCGCCGTCGTTCTCGAAATCGTCCTCGAGCTCCAGGGTGATGGCTGGCTCGTGCAGCTGGGCGATGCAGAGGATCTCGTTGAGCAGTCGGTCGAGCAGGCGACGCAGCATCTGCGGATCGAACACGATCTCGCGCGGCAGGTCCTGGTAGCCGATGAATTGCAGCACCTCGCCGTCGCGCTGGGCCGTGGTCTGCCAGTCGGTGACCAGGTCCTCGCCGGTGGTGCGCAGGTTGACCCGTCCGTCGGTGCGCGTCATGCGCCCGGCGTTGATCTCGTGGTAGTCGATGATGTTCTCGATCGAGATCCGCAGGCGGTGGCTGGCGTGGCGCATGAGTTGCAGTGACTTGGCCGGCTCCTGCTGCCCGGGCTCGGTCGGTGGCGCGCAACGGCTCAGCCGGCGCTCGAGGGTGGCGAGCGAGTCGACCGCCGAGCGGATATGACCCAGCGGCGTGACCCATTGCTGGTTGACCAGCTCGAGCACCGACGCGGCCGAGAGCTGGCTTTCCGCCCCGGTCCGGCGCGTGGGCTGTGCCGCCGTGTCGTCCGGGATTGTGGGTTCCCGCGAGGGCGTGCCTCGTCGCATGGAAAACGCCGCGGCCGCCACGACGAGCACCATCCAGGTCGCCCCCCAGCCCAACGTGACCATCCAGAACCCGGGAGAGGGCAGCGAGCGGCCGGCGAGCCATGCCTCGATGGCCAGCAACAGCGGGGGGGCGGCAAGCGCGAGCAGGGCCAGCGCAACCACCACCCCGGGCGCGCCGGCGACCAGCGGTGCCAGGTGGCCGGTGCGGCCCGCTTTCGGCGTGGGTTGTGTTCTGCGGGTCGAAGCGTTCACCGAAGGCCTTTGTGGCATACTCGGGGCGCGGAAAATCCGCCGATCCCCGGTAGGGTTTTGAGATGAAACGGGTAACTGGAGCGAGCCGGCAAAGCGTATGTTAGGTCACCGTCTTGATCAATTGATCGGCAACACGCCGCTGGCGCGAATCCAGCGCCTCGACCCCACGGGCGCGGCACGCGGCAACGTGATCCTCGGCAAGCTCGAGGGAAACAATCCCGCCGGATCGGTGAAGGACCGGGCCGCCCACTCGATGATCTCGCGGGCCATGGAGCGCGGCGAGATCAAGCCCGGCGACCGGCTGGTCGAGGCCACCTCGGGCAATACCGGCATCGCGCTGGCGATGGTGGCCGCCACACTGGGCCTGCGCCTGACCCTGATCATGCCCGAGCACATGTCGATCGAACGCCGCCAGTCGATGGCCGCCTACGGGGCGGAGCTCAAGCTGGTCTCCCGCGAGGAGGGCATGGAGGGTGCGCGTGATCTCGCTGCGGCCATGGCCGCGCGCGGCGAGGGCGTCGTGCTCGACCAGTTCGCCAACCCGGACAACCCGCGGGCGCATTACCTGACCACCGGCCCGGAGATCTGGGCGGCCACCGAGGGTCGGGTGACGCATTTCGTCTCCGCCATGGGGACCACCGGCACGATCATGGGCACCTCGCACTACCTCAAGGAGCAGAACCCCGACGTGCAGATCGTCGGCGTGCAGCCGGGCGAGGGCGCGCAGATCCCGGGGATTCGCCGCTGGCCGAAGGAATACCTGCCCAGCATCTTCGAGCCGGCCCGTGTCGATCGCACCCTGGACATCGAGCAGGACGAGGCCGAGGAGATGACCCGGCGGCTGGCCCGGGAGGAGGGCATCATGGCCGGGATTTCCTCGGGCGGGGCGATGGCGGCCGCACTGAAGGTGTCCGCCGAGGTGGAGAACGCGGTAATCGTCACCATCGTCTGCGACCGGGGCGATCGCTACCTCTCCACCGGCGTCTTTCCTGCCGGTTGATGCGGGCAGCCGCACTCGCTGTCTTGCTGTCGGCGGCCCTGGCGGCTCCCGCCCAGGCTGGGCCGCCGCTGGCATTCGACCTCTGCCGCGAACGGGTGGAGGCCGTCCGGTTCGTCCCGGCCGAAGACGAGGTGTCGGTGCATGTCCGACTCACCGAGTCGGCGGCACGTGAACTGGCCCGTGAAACGAACGCCGGGCGGCCGGTTGATATCGGGGCCGGTCGCGAATGGTTCGCCCGTTTCGTGGTGCGTGACGCCCTGCGGGACCGGCCACCGCGGACAATCCGGAGCACCCTGAGACCGCCGAAGCTGGCCCGGGCCCTGGAAGCGGCCCTGCAGCGCCCCTGTGCGCCGGTCGAATCTCGCTGAACCCGGAGCGGCCAGCCGTTTCCGGACCAATCTTCCCGAGAGCGAATCCCATGGCGCGACGCAAGTACATCAAGCAACTGCCACGGGGCGAGTTTTCCGCCCATATCGAATCACTGACGCTGGAGGGCCGGGGTGTCGCCCACCTCGACGGCAAGGCCACCTTCATCGGCCGGGCCCTGCCGGGCGAGGACGTGCGCTTTGTCTACCGCGACCAGCGCCGGCATTTCGACCTCGGGGATGCCGTGGCCGTGGACACGCCCAGCCCGGAGCGCATCGAGCCGGGTTGTCCGCATTTCCACGTCTGCGGCGGCTGCGCGATGCAGCACCTGGCGCCCCAGGCCCAGGTGGCCCACAAGCAGCAGGCCCTGCTCGATCAACTCTCGCGTATCGGCCGGGTGGAGCCGGAGCAGGTGCTCGCGCCGCTGACCGGGCCGATCTGGGGGTACCGACGTATGGCCCGTCTGGGCGTGCGGTACGTGCGCAAGAAGGGGCGGGCGCTGGTGGGTTTTCGCGAACTCGGCTCGGCACTGATCACCGACATCGACACCTGCCCGGTACTCGACCCGCGGGTCGGTGAGAAACTGCCGGCCATCGCCGAGTTGATCGGCGCGATGGATGCCCGGCGCGACCTGCCCCAGATCGAGGTGGGTTGTGGTGATACGCACTGCGCGCTGGCGTTCCGCAACATGGTGCCGCTGACCGAGGCCGACCGGGCGCGGCTGGATGCCTTTGCCGACGCGCATGGTTTCGCCGTCTTCCTGCAACCGGGCGGCCCGGAGACGCTCGAGCCGCTGGTGGCCGGCGCGCGCGACGTCTACCCGAGCTACCGCCTGAACGAATTCGACGTCGAGATCCGCTTTTCACCGTTGGATTTCGCCCAGGTCAACGCCGATATCAACCAGCGCATGGTCCACCAGGCACTCGACTGGCTGGCGGTGCAGCCGGGTGATCGCGTGCTGGACCTGTTCGCGGGACTGGGTAACTTCAGCCTGCCGCTGGCCCGAAAGGCGGGGACGGCGGGATCGGTGACCGCCGTGGAGGCCGATGCGGCGATGGTCGAGCGCGGTGCCGCCTGTGCGCGTGACAACGGCATCGAGACGACCCGCCACGTGGTCGGCAACCTGTTCGAGCCGCACGCGGGGCATGGCTGGCTGGGCGAGTCGTTCGAGCGGATCCTGCTCGATCCGCCGCGGGCCGGGGCCGAGGCGATGATGCCCGTGATCGCGCGCATGCGCCCGGAGCGTGTGGTGTACGTGTCATGCCATCCGGGCTCGCTTGCCCGCGACGTGGGCCGGCTGGTACACGAGTATGGCTGGCGGCTGCTGGCTGCGGGCGTGATGGACATGTTCCCGCACACCGCCCACGTGGAGTCGATGGCGGTGCTCGAGCCGGGGTGATGGAAACCGTGACCGGGCGACCGTCGTCGCTGACCATTGTCATGGCCGGTCGGTTTGGTTAAACTCTGCGCCCTTCCTGACGCGGGTTGCCCGGGTCGGGTGGAAAACGGAGAGGTGTCCGAGCGGTCGAAGGAGCACGCCTGGAAAGCGTGTGTACGGTAACCCCGTACCGAGGGTTCGAATCCCTCTCTCTCCGCCAGTTTCTGTGTGGCCCGGCCTGCGCGCCGGGCGTGGGTGCGACCGCTGTCGCATCCTTCCCGTTTGGAGAGGTGCCGGAGCGGTCGAACGGGGCGGTCTCGAAAACCGTTGACCCCTTCTCGGGGTCCGAGGGTTCGAATCCCTCCCTCTCCGCCAAATCGTCTGACCAGAAAAAGCGAAAGCCCGCCGTTGTCCGGCGGGCTTTTTGCGTTTCGTGGCTTCCTCCCCCGGGGCGGGGGAGGGTGACGGCCTTAGCTCTTGGTCAGCTTGTCGTCGCCGGCGCCTTCCTCGGCCGAACTGATCACCATCTGCGGGAACGGGATGGTGATGCCGTTGGCATCGAAGGTTTCCTTGATCTGCTGTTGCAGGTCGGACTTGATGTGCGGCATGTCGGCCGAGCGGATCCACGGACGGACCAGCAGGTCGACGCTCGAGGCGCCGAACTGGTCGACCAGTACGGCCGGGGCCGGGTCCTTGAGCACGCGATCGTCCTTCTCGAACACCTGCATGATCAGCTCCTTGGCCTTGGCGATGTCGTCGGCGTAGTCGATGCCGATCGCCAGGTCCAGGCGGCGGGTGTCGCGCACGCTGTAGTTGGTGATCGCCGATGCGTAGAGCTGGCCGTTCGGCACGATCAGCTCGACGTTGTCGGGCGTGTTCATGCGGGTGTGGAAGATGCCGATCTCGTTGACGGTGCCCATCAGGCCCCCGGAGATGATGAAGTCACCGGCCTTGAAGGGGCGGAAGATCAGGACCATCACGCCGGCGGCGAAGTTCGCCAGCGAATCCTTGAGCGCCAGGCCGACGGCAATGCCGGCACCGGCGACTAGGGCAACCAGCGAGGTGGTGTCCAGACCGAGCTGGGACAGCGCGGCAATGGCGACGAACAGCAGGAACGCTGCCCGGGCCAGCGCGACGACAAAGCCCACCAGCATCTGGTCCAGGCCGGTCCGGCCCAGCAGCTTGGCCAGCCAGGGGCTGCCCATCTTGGCGATGAAGTAACCACCGACGGCGATCGCGGCGGCGATCAGGATCTTGATGATCCACGGCAATACGTACAGGGAGAAAAAGCCTGCTTCTTCCATGAGGGTTCCTCGTTATTCGTGATTATGTGGCGTCTGGGTTTGCGGAATGCTTCGCGGACCAGTATAGGCACCATCGCGTTTATTACAGGTGGTGCCGTAAATCGGGCGCAAACAAAAACACCGCCCGAAGGCGGTGTTTTTTTGCGTCGGACGTTGTAAACGCCTTACTGGGCGGTGCCCTGTACGGTGATTTCAACGCGACGGTTCTGGGCGCGACCTTCACGGGTCTGGTTGGTGGCGATCGGGTTCGACTCGCCCATGCCCTGGGTCTCGATCTTGTCGCCCGGAACGCCCTGGTCGACCAGGTAGTCCTTGACGGTCGCGGCGCGACGCTCGGACAGGCCCTGGTTGTACTCGTCGGTACCGATGCTGTCGGTGTGGCCGACGGCTTCGATGTTGGCGACGGCGTTCAGGTCGCCCATGTCGCGTACCAGCGCGTTCAGGGTGTCCTTGCCTTCCGGCTTGAGGTTCGACTTGTCGAAGTCGAAGTAGGTGTCGGCCTCAAGCGTGATGGTCTTGGCTTCCGGTGCCGGAGGCGGCTCGACCAGCGGCTTCGGTGCCGGTGCGGCTTCCTTCTGTACCAGCTCCGGGTTGCACTCTTCGATCGCGGTTTCGCTGTTCAGCGTACCGTGAGCGTTGTACAGGCAAGGGCCATGACCGGTCTTGACCGGCTCACCGTTGCTGGTGAATACGTACGGGGACTGACCCCCGGCGAAGGTCTGGCCAGAGAAGGCAAACGTGGCTGCAACCGAGGCAGCGATCACGGTCATTTTCTTCATCTGTGAAATCTCCTTGTTTCTTCTGAGGTCAGAGATGACTTTGGTGTCGCTAGGGATAGCGCGATTCAGGTCCGGCAACGGTTGAATCTCACCGGAATAGTAGCCGCCCATTCCGGCAAAGTGCAAAAATAGCGCCGATTGATTGCGTGCCTAGGCATCAAAATCGCGCAACGGGGATTATTCCGCCTTCCGAAGTCGATGCCGACAGGTCATTCCATCAGGGTTTTATCCAGGAGTTTGGTGTGCTTAAAGCGCTGAAATACAAGGACAATAGCCTTCACGTGCTCGATCAGCGGCGCCTGCCGCATCGGGTCGAGTGGATCTGTTGTACGGACGCAACGTGCGTGGCAAAAGTGATACGCGAAATGGCGGTGCGTGGTGCGCCGGCGATTGGCGTGGCCGCTGCCTACGGGTATCTGCTGGCGGCGCGGTCGCTCGCCGCGCAGGGCGAGACGCTCACGGTCGACGCGCTCGATGCGGGGTATCGCGAGCTGGCTGCCGCCCGTCCGACGGCGGTGAACCTGGTGTGGGCGCTGGATCGGATGGTCGCGTGCCTGCGCGACGCGGAATCCCTGCCGGACGCGCAGCGGCTCGAGCGACTGAGCGACGAGGCGCGGACCATCGAGGCGCGCGACGTGGAGGCGAACCTCGCCATGAGCCAGCGGGGCGCAGCACTGATCGAACGCGACGGCGACCGCGGCTGGGTGCTGACCCATTGCAACACCGGGGCGCTGGCCACCGCCGGGCAGGGGACGGCACTCGGGGTGATCCGTGATGCCTGGTCGGCGGGTCGGATCGAGGGCGTGTACGTCGATGAAACCCGGCCCTGGCTCCAGGGCTCGCGGCTGACGGCCTGGGAACTGCAGGAAGAGTCGATCGACTACCGGCTGATCTGCGATGGGGCGGCAGCGAGCGTGCTGGCCACCGGGCGCGTCGGCTGGGTGATCGTGGGTGCCGATCGCATCGCCGCGAACGGCGACACGGCAAACAAGATCGGCACCTACTCGCTGGCCGTGCTGGCGCGTCACCACGGGGTGAAGTTCATGGTGGTCGCGCCGCGTTCGACGATCGACCGCGGCTGCCACGACGGCACGGCGATCGAGATCGAGCAGCGGCCGGCCGCCGAGGTGAGCGAGGTCGGCGGCCAGCTGCTCGCCCCGCAGGGTGCCAGCGTCTACAACCCCGCCTTCGACGTCACCCCTGCCGGGCTGATCGATGCCCTGGTCACCGAGGCTGGTGTCGTGCGTCACCCGGATCGGGGCTCGATCGCCCGCCTGTTTGATTGACGTGTCTTGGCTCCGGCCGGCTGCTGGCCGTATCGCCCTTGGCGAATCCTGCCTCGCCCTCCTTTAACGGCCCGCAAGCGGGGCGCGCCCGGGTGGTTGAGGGCGCGCGGTCCACCGCCCGCGCCGAGGGGGCTCTCTGTGGTACCATGCACCGGTTTGCCGGAGCCCCCATTCGGCCGTTGCCCTGACGGGCTTGCGGCGGTGTCGCGGGCTTCGGTGGCCCGGACGGGCCAAGGGTTGCGAGCGGGGCCGTAAGCGGTCGCCGCCATGCGCCGTTTTCGGTGGCAACAGCCGAGCCGATGAATCAGGACACTCGTGGGTACCAGGACACTCGAATGACTCAGTTCGCTTCAGAAATCTTCCCGGTCAATCTCGAAGACGAGATGCGGCAGTCCTACCTCGATTACGCGATGAGCGTGATCGTCGGACGGGCGCTGCCGGATGCCCGCGACGGCTTGAAGCCGGTGCACCGTCGGGTCCTCTACGCGATGCGCGAGTTGGGCAACGAGTGGAACAAGCCCTACAAGAAATCGGCCCGCGTGGTCGGTGACGTTATCGGTAAGTACCATCCGCACGGCGACTCCGCCGTCTACGACGCGCTGGTGCGCATGGCGCAGGACTTCTCCATGCGCAACATGCTCATCGACGGGCAGGGCAACTTCGGCTCGGTCGATGGCGACGCCCCGGCGGCGATGCGTTACACCGAAGTGCGCATGGCGAAGATCGCCCACGAGCTGCTCGCCGACATCGACAAGGAAACCGTCGACTTCATCGATAACTACGACGGCTCGGAATCCGAGCCGCAGGTGCTGCCCGCGCAGTTCCCGAACCTGCTGGTCAACGGCTCGTCGGGCATTGCCGTGGGCATGGCCACCAACATCCCGCCGCATAACCTTGGCGAGGTGCTCGATGCCACGGTCGCGATGATCGACGACCCGGCCATCAACGACGACGACCTGCTCGCCTTTGTTCCGGCGCCGGACTTCCCGACCGCCGGCATCATCAACGGCGCGGCCGGCCTGCGCGACGCCTACCTCACCGGTCGAGGCCGCTGCGTGATGCGCGCCCGCGCCGAGTTCGAGGACAGCGAGAAGACCGACCGCACCTCGATCGTGATCACCGAGCTGCCCTACCAGGTCAACAAGGCCCGCCTGATCGAGCGCATCGCCGAACTGGTGCGCGAGAAGAAGATCGAGGGCATCGCCGAGCTGCGCGACGAGTCCGACAAGGAAGGCATGCGGGTCGTGATCGAGTGCAAGCGCGGCGAGATGCCCGACGTGCTGCTCAACAACCTCTACCAGCAGACCCAGCTGCAGAGCGTCTTCGGCATCAACATGGTCGCGCTGGTCGACGGCCAGCCGCGCACCGTGGGTCTGCGCGAGATCCTCAACGTCTTCCTGCGCCACCGCCGCGAGGTGGTCACCCGGCGGACCATCTTCGAACTGCGCAAGGCGCGCGACCGGGCCCACATCCTCGAGGGTCTGGCCGTGGCGCTGGCGAACATCGATCCGATGATCGCCGTGATCAAGGCCGCGCCCACCCCGGCCGAGGCGAAGGTCAAGCTGCTCGAGGGCACCTGGCAGTCCGGCGTGGTGCGTACCATGCTCGAGAAGGCCGACGCCGCCGCCTCGCGCCCGGAGGCGCTGGGCGACGAGTTCGGCCTGCAGGAAGACGGCAGCTACCGCCTCTCGCCCGAGCAGGCGCAGGCCATCCTGGAGATGCGTCTCAACCGCCTGACCGGTCTCGAGCAGGACAAGATCGTCGAGGAGTACGCCACGCTGCTCGAGCGCATCATCGATCTCCTCGACATCCTGCGCTCCGACGAGCGCCTGATGCAGGTCATCCGCGACGAGCTGATGCGCATCAAGGACGAGTACGCCGACCCGCGTCGCACCGAAATCATCGTCGACTACGAAGATCTCTCGATGGAAGACCTGATCGCCGAGGAAGACCGCGTGGTCACGCTCTCGCGCGAGGGTTACATCAAGACCCAGTCGCTGACCGACTACCGCAGCCAGCGCCGCGGCGGCCGGGGCAAGGCCTCGACCCGCATGAAGGACGAGGACGTCATCGAGCAGCTGCTGGTGGCCAGCACCCACGCCTGGGTGCTGATGTTCACCAACTACGGCCGCGTCTACTGGCGCAAGGTCTACCAGTTGCCGCAGGGCGCGCGCGGTGCGCGTGGTCGTCCGGTGGTCAACGTGCTGCCCCTGCAGGACGGCGAGTGCATCAACACCATGCTGCCGATCCGCGAGTTCGTCGACGATCACTACATCTTCTTTGCCACGCGTAACGGTCAGGTGAAGAAGACCCCGCTGGTCGACTTCTCCCGTCCGCGCCAGGCCGGCATCATCGCCATCGACCTGCGCGAGGGCGACCGCCTGGTGGGCGCGGCGCTGACCGACGGCAGCCGCGAGATCATGCTGTTCTCGAACGCCGGCAAGGCCACGCGCTTCGTCGAGGAAGACGTGCGCTCGATGGGCCGGACGGCGGCCGGCGTGCGCGGCATCCGCCTGCAGGATGACCAGTTCGTGGTGTCCCTGATCGTGGTCGACGAGGGCGAGGTGCTCACCGCGACCGAGAACGGCTACGGCAAGCGCACGCCCACCGACGAGTTCCCGGTCTACAACCGCGGCGGGCAGGGCGTGATCGCGATCAACACCAGCGAGCGCAACGGCGAGCTGGTCGGCGCCGTGCTGGTGCGCGAGGCCGACGAGGTGATTCTGATCTCGAACCGCGGTACACTCGTGCGCACCGAGGTGTCCCAGATTTCCTCCCTGTCGCGCAATACTCAGGGCGTGACGCTGATTCGTCTGGGCAAGGACGAGCGCCTGGTTCAGGTCGAGCCGGTCGCGGCCATGGAAGACGATGGCGAGGACGAGGAACTCGAGGACCAGAACGCGGAGGAGTGATCCCCGCCGTGGCGAAGGACGCCGCCCCACACAGCCCGCCCGAGCGGGCTGTTTCCGATTGAATGATGGACCGGGCGAGGTATCGCCCGGTCGCTTGTTTTCCGTTTCTGTTCAGGAGTAGTCATGGCTCGCGTTTACAACTTCAGCGCCGGTCCGGCGATGTTGCCCACCGAGGTCCTCACCCGCGCACGGGACGAGATGGTCGATTACCAGGGGACCGGCATGTCGGTCATGGAAATGAGCCATCGCGGCAAGCATTTCGTCGGCATCGCCGAGCAGGCCGAAGCGAACCTGCGCAAGCTGATGAACATCCCGGACAACTACAAGGTGCTGTTCCTGCAGGGCGGCGCCTCCACCCAGTTCGGCGCCATCCCGCTGAACCTGGGCAACGGCTCGGGCAAGGCCGACTACCTGAACACCGGTCACTGGTCGGTCAAGGCGATCAAGGAAGCCAAGCGCTTCGTCGACGTTAACGTCGTCGCCGACACCAAGCCGGAGAACTTCACCACGCTGCCGGCCGAGGGCGAGACCCAGTTCTCCCCGGATGCCGACTACGTCCACTACACGCCGAACGAGACCATCGCCGGCGTGGAGTTCCCCTACATCCTGGACACCGGTGACGTGCCGCTGGTCGCGGACATGTCCTCGACCATCCTGTCGCGCCCGATCGACGTCTCCAAGTTCGGCGTCATCTACGCCGGCGCGCAGAAGAACATCGGCCCGGCGGGCCTGACCATCGTCATCGTCCGCGAGGACCTGCTGGGCAAGTCGCGCGAGAACACCCCGGCGATGCTCGACTGGGCCACCCAGGCGGAAGCCGACTCCATGTTCAACACCCCGCCGACCTACGCCTGGTACATGGCCGGTCTGGTGTTCGAGCACCTGCTCGCCAAGGGCGGTCTCGAGGAGATGGGCAAGATCAACCAGCGCAAGGCCGAGAAGCTCTACGCCGCCATTGACGGCAACGACTTCTACCGCAACCCGGTTGAGCCGGCCTACCGCTCCTGGATGAACGTGCCGTTCATGCTGGCCGACGATTCGCTCGACAAGACCTTCCTCGAAGAGGCCGGTCGCCAGGGCCTGGTCACGCTCAACGGCCACCGTTCGGTCGGCGGCATGCGCGCGAGCATCTACAACGCGATGCCGGAAGCCGGCGTCGACGCGCTGATCCATTTCATGAACGACTTCGCCAAGCGCCACGGCTGAGCCCCGCTCGCCTCGCTGCCAGAAACTGTTTTCAAGGAATCCGTCATGTACAAGATTCACACCCTCAACGCCATCTCCAACAAGGGCCTCGAGCGCCTGCCGACCGACAAGTACGACATCGGTGCCGAGCTCAATGACGCCGACGCCATCCTGGTCCGCTCGGCCAAGATGCACGACATGGACCTGCCGGAATCGCTGCTGGCGATCGGTCGCGCCGGCGCCGGCGTGAACAACGTCCCGGTCGACCGCATGACC
Organism: Guyparkeria sp. SB14A; assembly: GCF_005096345.1. Classification (NCBI taxonomy): domain Bacteria; kingdom Pseudomonadati; phylum Pseudomonadota; class Gammaproteobacteria; order Chromatiales; family Thioalkalibacteraceae; genus Guyparkeria; species Guyparkeria sp. SB14A. The sequence continues at coordinate 156,956 of NZ_SWAW01000003.1, forward strand.
GAGCAGGGCGTGGTGGTCTTCAACGCCCCGGGCGCGAACGCCAACGCGGTCAAGGAGCTGGTCATCGCCGGCATGCTGATGTCGATCCGCAACATCGGCCCGGCCTGGGACTTCGCCCGCAACCTCGAGGGTTCCGATGAGGAAATCCACAAGGCGACCGAGGCCGGCAAGAAGAACTTCAAGGGCTTCGAGCTGCCGGGACGCACCCTGGGCATCATCGGCCTGGGCGCGATCGGCGTGCGCGTGGCCAACTCGGCCAAGGCGCTGGGCATGCGCGTGATTGGTTTTGACCCGGGCATCAGCGTCGAGCGTGCCTGGGAACTCTCCCCGGACGTCCACCAGGCGGGCAGCGTTGACGAAGTGCTGGCCAAGGCCGACTTCGTCTCTCTGCACGTGCCGCTGATGGAGCAGACCAAGGACCTGATCAACGCCGAGCGCCTGGCGTTCATGAAGGACAACGTCGTGGTCCTGAACTTCGCCCGCGACGGCATCGTCAACGAGCAGGACATGGTCGACGCGCTGGACAACGGCAAGGCGCTGTCCTACGTCTGCGACTTCCCGACCAACCTGACCAAGAACCACCCGAAGTGCCTGACGCTGCCGCACCTGGGCGCGTCCACCGACGAGGCCGAGGACAACTGCGCGATCATGGTCGCCGACCAGGTGCGCGACTACATCGAGAACGGCAACATCAAGAACTCGGTCAACATGCCGCACGTGCAGATGGCCCGTTCCGGTGTGCAGCGCATCGCGATCGCCAACCTCAACCGCCCGGACATGGTCGGCCAGATCTCGCACATCCTCGGCAAGGCCGGCGTCAACATCGAGCACCTGGTCAACGAGTCGCGTGACAAGGTGGCCTACACGCTGCTGGACGTGGACCGTGACGTGCCGGCCGAGACCCGCGACGAGCTCGCGGCGATCGACGGCGTCCTGCGCCTGCGCCTGCTCTGATCATCGTTCGGGCCCATGGGCGGCACTGACGCCAACGCCGCGGTGAACGCGGCACTGCCCGAAAGCCTGGACGAGGTGCGGGTGCTGATCGACTCGATCGATCGGCAGATTCTCGACCTGCTCAGCCAGCGTGCGCGCCTGGCCGAGCAGGTCGCGTTCATCAAGGAACGCGATCCCGCCCACGAGCCGGGGCAGTCTTTCTACCGGCCGGAGCGCGAGGCGCAGGTGCTCTCGCGCATCCGCGAACTCAACCCCGGGCCGCTGGACGACGACACCGTTGCCTGGCTGTTCCGCGAGATCATGTCGGCCTGCCTGGCCCACGAGCGGCCGCTGTCGATCGCCACCCTGGGGCCGTCGGGCACGTTCTCCGAGCTGGCGGCGGTGGCGGCCTTCGGCCACGGGGGCCGGCTGCAGTTCGAGCCGGGCATCCCCGAGGTCTTCCGTGCGGTTGCCGCCGGCAGCGTCGATTACGGCGTGGTGCCGCTGGAGAACTCCACCGAGGGCAGTGTCTCGCTTACGCTCGACTCGCTCGCCGGCAGCGATCTGCTGCTCTGCGGTGAAGTGGCGCTGCGCATCGACCAGCAGTTGATGGCGCACCCCGATGCCGGCAGCACGCCGCGCGTGATCGTCTCGCATGCCCAGTCGCTGGCCCAGTGCCGCGAATGGCTCGATGCGCATTTCCCGGGCATCGAGCGCATAGCGGTGGCCAGCAACAGTGCGGCCGCCCAGCAGGCGGCGTCGGACCCCGAGGTCTTCGCCATCGGGCCGGCGTTCGCCGCCGAGCGGCACGGGTTGGTGGTGCGTGCCGCGAATATCCAGGACAACGTCCAGAACACCACGCGTTTCGCCGTGCTCGGCCGCGAGCCGGTGGCCGTCTCGGGCAACGACAAGACGGCGCTGTTGCTGTCGGTGACCAACGAGCCCGGGGCGTTGACGCGCCTGCTGCTGCCGCTCTCGGAGGCAGGCATCGACGTGCTGCGCATCGAGTCGCGCCCGGCGCGCGACCGGGTCTGGGACTACGTGTTCTTCATCGACATCGCCGGGCATCGCGATGATCCGGCGGTGGCCGCCGCACTCGAGCAGTTGCGACCGCACTGCGGCCAGCTGCGGGTGCTGGGCTCCTATCCGGTGCCGGTGATCAGCCAGCCGGGAGGCGAGTGATGGACTCGAGCGAGACGGCAATGACGTTCGGTCGCGTGCGTGACTGCGTCGCGGCGATCCGCCCGTACGTTCCGGGCAAGCCGGCCGAGGAGGTCGCCCGGGAGTACGGCGTGGCGGACGTGCTCAAGCTGGCCTCCAACGAGAATCCGCTCGGCGCCTCGCCGCGTGCGGTCGAGGCGATCCAGGCGGGCCTGGCCGACCTGCACGTCTACCCCGATGGCAGCGGGTTTCATCTCAAGCGGGCGATCGGCGAGCACTTCGGCGTGCGCTCCGAGCAGGTCACTTTGGGCAACGGCTCGAACGACGTGCTCGAACTGGTCGCGCGCGCCTACCTCGAGCCGGGCGTGAACGCCGTGTTCTCCGAGCACGCCTTCGCCGTCTACGCGCTGGCCACCCAGGCCGCGGGCGCCGAGGCCAAGGTGGTGCCGGCCCGGCCGGCGGACGACCCGGACATGCCCTTCGGGGCGAATCTTGAGGCGATGGCCGCGGCGGTCGACGAGCACACCCGCGTGCTGTTTCTCGCCAACCCCAACAACCCCACCGGCACCTGGGTCGAGGCCGCCGAGCTGCGTGCCCTGCTCGATGCCGTGCCGTCGGACGTGATCGTGGTGCTCGACGAGGCCTACACCGAATACGTCGACGACCCGGGGTTCCCGGATGGCATGGAGCTGTTGGCCCACTACCCGAACCTGGTGGTCACGCGCACCTTCTCCAAGATCTACGGCCTGGCCGCCCTGCGGGTCGGTTTCGCGGTGAGCGATCCGATGATCGCGAGCCTGCTCGACCGGGTGCGTCATCCCTTCAACGTCAACGCGCTCGCCCTGCGCGCCGCCGAGGCGGCACTCGAGGATCACGCGTTCATCGTGGAGAGCCGCGAGGTCAATCGCGCCGGCCTGGCTCAGTGGGCCGCCGCGGCCGAAGCCAATGGCTGGCAGAGCGTGCCCAGCCGGGCGAACTTCATCACCGTGATCACCCCGTTCGCCGCCGGACGCGCATTCGAGGCGCTACTGCGCGAGGGCGTGATCGTTCGGCCGCTCGGGGGTATGGAGGCCAAGGGCAGGTTGTCGCAGGCCTTGCGCGTCACCATCGGCACCGCGGAGCAGAACCGTCGGGCCATCGAGGCGCTCGAGCGGGTGCTGGCCCGTCTGGCTGACGAGGACGGCTCGGCATGATGTTCCGCCGCCTGGCCCTGATCGGCACCGGCCTGATCGGCGGGTCGCTGGCGCTGGCCCTGCGCGAGCGTGGCGAGGTGGGCGAGGTGGTCGGCTACTCGCGGCGCCTCGATACCCGCCTGGCCGCCGAGCGCCTTGGCCTGATCGACCGACCGGCCGACTCGATCTCGGAGGCGGTCGCCGGCGCCGACATCGTCTTTCTGGCCACGCCGGTCAAGGCGATGGACGCGGTACTGGGTGAGCTGGCCACTTGCCTGCCGGACGACGCGTTGGTCACCGACGGCGGCAGCGTCAAGGGCGCGGTGGTCGAGCGGGCGAGGGCGCATCTCTCGGCCTCGCAATTGGCCCGGTTCGTTCCGGGCCACCCGATCGCCGGTCGCGAACGCAGCGGCCCGGAAGCCGCGACGGCGGAGCTCTATCGCGGCCACCGCGTGATCCTGACCCCGATCGCGGAAAACCGTGCCGAGGACGTCGCCCGCATCGAGGCGATGTGGCAGGCGGTGGGTGCCCGGGTAGAGCAACTGGACGTCGCCCACCACGACCACGTGCTCGCGGCCACCTCGCACCTGCCGCACGCCGCGGCCTTCGCCATGGTCTCGTCGCTCGCCCGCCTGGCCGAGCGCTACGAGGTGTTCCGCTACGCCGCCGGCGGCTTTCGCGACTTCACCCGCATCGCGAGTTCCGACCCGGTGATGTGGCGGGACATCTGCCTCGACAACCGCGACGAGATCCTCGCGATGCTCGATCACTACCGCGCCGAGCTCGATTGCCTGCGCGACATGCTCGAGAGCGCGGATGGCGAGGCGATCGAGTCCTACTTTGCCGAGGCCAAGGCCGTGCGCGACGCGCTCTACCCGGCGGCGCAGGCCGACCTGACGAGCCGCCCCGACACGCGTGGCGCCTGACGCCCCGCATTCCTATCCCGTTCAACCTCGGATGACCGCGCCATGACCGCAGCTCATGACCCTGCTTCCCTGACGTTCCGCAGCACCGCGGCCCAGTCCCTCGAGGGCGAGGCGCGCGTGCCCGGCGACAAGTCGATCTCGCATCGCTCGATCATGTTCGGTTCGCTCGCCGAGGGCACCACCGAGGTCAGCGGCTTTCTCGAGGGCGAGGACAGCCTGAACACCCTGCGTTGCTTCCGGGCGATGGGGGTATCCATTACCGACCCGGTCGACGGGCGCGTGACCATCGAGGGCGTGGGGCTGCACGGTCTCAAGGCGCCGGCGAAACCGCTGTACGTGGGCAACTCCGGTACCTCGATGCGACTGATGTCGGGCATCCTCGCCGGCCAGGCGTTCGATTCGGTGCTCGAGGGCGATGCCTCGCTCTCGCGCCGGCCGATGAAGCGGGTGATCGACCCGCTTACCACCATGGGGGCGCGGATCGAGTCCGGCCCCGAGGGGCGTTCTCCGCTTAAGATCCACGGCGGCCAGTCGCTCAAGGCGATCGACTACGCCATGCCGATGGCCAGCGCCCAGGTGAAATCCTGCGTGCTGCTCGCGGGCCTGTACGCCGAGGGGCGCACCTGCGTGACCGAACCGGCCCCGACCCGCGATCACACCGAGCGCATGCTCTCGGGACTGGGTGTCGGCATGCATCGTGATGGACCGCGGGTCTGCATCGAGCAGGCCGATGCCGGGGCGCGCCGGCTGGTCGGGCGGGCGCTCGAGGTGCCCGCCGACATCTCCTCGGCGGCGTTCTTCCTGGTTGCCGGTAGCATTGTTCCCGATTCGGACATCCTGCTCACCCACGTGGGCCTGAACCCGACCCGCACCGGGGTGATCGACATCCTTCAGGCGATGGGCGCGGACATTCGCATCGAAAACCGCCGCGAAGTGGGCGGCGAGCCGGTCGGTGATCTGCGCGTGAAGAGCGCCGAGCTTCATGGCATCGAGATCGACGAGGCGCTGGTGCCGCTGGCGATCGACGAGTTCCCGGTGATCTTCGTCGCCGCTGCCTGCGCCAAGGGGCGGACGGTGCTGACCGGCGCCGAAGAGCTGCGGGTCAAGGAATCCGACCGCATCGCCGTGATGGCCGACGGCCTGCAGAAGCTCGGCATCGACGCGACCCCCACCGAGGACGGCATGATCATCGAGGGGCGCGGCGAGCCGGCCCCGTTTGGCTCGGCGACCATCTACGCCCAGGGCGATCACCGCATCGCGATGGCCTTCGCGGTCGCCGGCCTGAAGGCCCGCGGCGAGGTCACCATCCACGACTGCCAGTTCGTCGAGACCTCGTTCCCGGGGTTTGCCGAGCTGTTCAATCGCCTCGGCGGTTGCCTGGAGCTGTCGCGTCACTAACCCGGATATTTCACAAACCAGCACTGATCTTGCTTGATCCTTGATCCCACAAAGAAATATTTCCTCAGTCGGCCGTAATCACCGATACGACGCTCCTTCGGAAATTTCCTTGTGAACCCAAGTCCCTGCGCAATCTCAGTACTCGTTTATGAATATCCGGGCTAAACACATTGGAGGAGATCCCATGGTCCCCGTCATCACCATCGACGGCCCCAGCGGGTCCGGCAAGGGCACCATCGCCCGTCGACTCGCCGCGCGGCTGGGCTACGGCATGCTCGATTCCGGCGCCCTCTACCGTCTGACGGCCCTGGCCAGCCAGCAGGCCGGCCTGGCGCCGCAGGCCCCGGAGATCATCGACATCGCCCGTCATCTCGCCTGCCGGTTCGACGAGGAGGGCAACGTCTTTCTCAACGAGGAAAACGTCAGCCGGGAACTGCGCACCGAAACCACGGGCGCGATCGCCTCGCAGATCGCCGCCCGCCCCGAGGTGCGCGAGGCGCTGCTGCAGCGCCAGCGCGACTTCGCCCAGGCCCCGGGGCTGGTCGCCGACGGCCGTGACATGGGGACGGTGGTGTTCCCGGACGCGCCGGCGAAGATCTTTCTCGATGCCAGCGCGGAGGTGCGCGCCGATCGCCGTTATAAGCAGTTGATCGAGAATGGATTCGATGCTAGTTTTACCGCCCTCGTCGAGGAGATCCGCCAACGGGATGAGCGGGATCGCAATCGATCGGTCGCGCCGCTTAGGCCGGCCGAGGATGCGCTAGTCGTTGATTCCAGTGATCTTTCGATCGACGAGGTGGAGGCCACGCTGTGGCGCTACATCCAGGATCGGCTCGCCGATCAGGACGCGTAGCGCCCCGGCGGGGCCGTTGACTCGTGTTTTTGTGCGGGCAATGTCGCCCGATCATCAACCCGTCAGTCTGGCAAACCCAGGGACCGGATACGCCAGTGTTTTTTTACCACGACGGACAGCGTTTGGAACGTCCAGTCGTCAACCCTTTGGAAATGCGGATTAATGTCTGAAAGTTTTGCCCAGCTTTTTGAAGAAAGCCTCCAGAATGCCGTCATGCAGGCGGGCTCGATCGTCTACGGCAAGGTCGTGGACATCAACGATGATTACGTCACCGTCGACGCCGGCCTGAAATCGGAAGGGATCATCCCGACCGACCAGTTCCGTGACGAGAACGGCGAGCTGAACATCAGCGTCGGCGAAGAGGTCGAAGTGGCCCTCGACGCCGTCGAAGACGGTTTCGGCGAGACCCGCCTGTCGCGTGAAAAGGCCCTGCGTGCCCGTGCGTGGAAGAAGCTGGAGAAGGCTTTCGACAACGACGAGATCGTCACCGGCCGCATTTCCGGGAAGGTCAAGGGTGGTTTCACCGTCGAACTCGGCGACGTTCGCGCGTTCCTGCCGGGCTCGCTGGTCGACGTGCGCCCGATCCGGGACACCACCTACCTCGAAGGCAAGGACATCGAGTTCAAGATCATCAAGCTCGACCAGCGCCGCAACAACGTGGTCGTATCCCGCCGCGCGGTTGTCGAGGAAGAGTACAGCGCCGAGCGCGAAGCGCTGCTCGAGCAGCTGCAGGAAGGCATGGTGCTGCGCGGTATCGTCAAGAACCTCACCGACTACGGTGCGTTCCTGGACCTCGGCGGCATCGACGGCCTGCTGCACATCACCGACATGGCGTGGAAGCGCGTCAAGCATCCGTCCGAGATGGTCAACATTGGTGACGAGATCGACGTCAAGGTGCTGAAGTTTGACCGCGAGCGCAACCGCGTTTCGCTGGGCCTCAAGCAGCTGGGCGAAGATCCGTGGAGCGACATCTCCCGTCGCTACCCGACCTCCACCCGCCTGTTCGGCAAGGTCACCAACATCACCGATTACGGCTGCTTCGTCGAGATCGAGGATGGCGTCGAAGGCCTGGTGCACGTCTCCGAGATGGACTGGACCAACAAGAACGTCAACCCGGGCAAGTTGGTCAACGTTGGCGACGAGGTCGAGGTGATGATCCTCGACATCGACGAGGACCGCCGCCGGATCTCGCTGGGCATGAAGCAGTGCCAGCCGAACCCGTGGGATGCCTTTGCTGCATCGCACACCAAGGGCGACAAGGTTGTCGGCCAGATCAAGTCGATCACCGACTTCGGCATCTTCATCGGCCTGGACGGCGGCATCGACGGTCTGGTGCACCTCTCCGACCTGTCCTGGAGCGAGCCGGGCGAAGAAGCCGTTCGCCAGTTCAAGAAGGGCGAGGAACTCGAGGCGGTCGTCATCGCCATCGACCCGGAGCGCGAGCGCATCTCCCTGGGCCTCAAGCAGCTCGAGGACGATCCGCTGTCCAACTGGGCGGCCGACAACCCGAAGGGCAGCATCGTCAAGGGCACGCTGCGTGAAGTCGACGCCCGCGGTGCCGTGGTCGAGCTGGCCGAAGGCATCGAAGGCTACATCCGTGCCTCCGACATCGCTCGTGAGCGCATCGACGACGCCCGTACCGTCCTGAAGGAAGGCGAGGAAGTCGAGGCCAAGTTCATGGGTATCGATCGCAAGAACCGCATGATCAGCCTGTCGATCCGCGCCAAGGACCACGCCGAGGAAGCCGAGGCGATGGAAGAGCTGAACAAGGCGCCGAGCACCTCGTCGCCGACCCTGGGCGACCTGCTCAAGGAACAGCTCGGCAAGTCCGAGTAATCCGGATCCTTTGATCCCGGAAAACGCCATCCTTCGTGATGGCGTTTTTTATGGGTAGCCCCGACCATCCCCCTGCCGCTGGCCGCACCAAGGCCGAGCATCGGCCCTCGTGGATCGGAAGGGGCAACCCCGTGAATTCCCGGCAAGCGTCGCCCCCGGGCGGCGATTGCCACCTCATTTCAGCTGTGCGCCCCGCGGGGCGGCAACCGGAGAGTGACCGATGACCAAGTCGGAACTGATCGAACGGCTGGCCGATCGCCAGCAGTACCTGCCCATGCGCGATATCGAGACCTCGGTACGCCTGATGCTCGACGAAATGATGGACGCGTTGAGCGGCGGTGACCGGATCGAGATTCGCGGTTTCGGCAGCTTCTCGCTCAACTACCGTCGCCCGCGCCTGGGCCGCAACCCCAAGACCGGCGAGACCGTCTCGCTGGGGGCGAAGTACGTGCCTCACTTCAAGCCGGGCAAGGAACTGCGCGAGCGGGTCAACGCGGCCGTGAAGCAGGAGGACTGAGCGTGGCCGGCCACCGCTCCCAGCCACGGATCTACGTCGCGCTGGATGCCGCCGACGAGTCGCGCGTCCGTGATCTGCTGGCCGCGCTGGACCCGTCGCTCTGCGGGATCAAGATCGGCAAGGAGGCGTTTACCGCACTGGGCCCACGCGCGGTCGAATGGGCCCGCGAGCGCGGGTTCCCGGTGTTCCTCGATCTCAAGTTCCACGACATCCCCAACACGGTGGCCCAGGCCTGCCGGGCCGCGGCCGATCTGGACGTGGCGCTGGTCAACGTCCACGCCAGCGGCGGACGACGGATGCTCGAGGCGGCGCGTGAGGCGATCGTCCCGGGCGCGGATGCCCCGGCCCTGATCGCGGTGACGGTGCTGACCTCGATGGAGGATGCCGATCTCGCCGAGATAGGCGTGAGCGATGGCGCCGAGGCCCAGGTCGGGCGGCTCGCCCGGCTGACCGCCGACACGGGGCTGGACGGCGTGGTCTGTTCGGCCCGCGAAGCGGCCGCGATGCGGTCGCTGTTCCCGGGCGAGTCCGGCCTGGTCGTCACCCCCGGGGTACGACCGGCGGGCAGCGCCCGCGACGATCAGCGGCGGGTGGTCAC
>NZ_SWAW01000040.1:0-10367 GCF_005096345.1 Guyparkeria sp. SB14A
CCCCCGTCGAGCAGCGGCGGCCTTTCGGCGGCGATTCGGTCTCCCGGTCGAGCCTGCCGCGGATGCTGCGTCGGCGGCGGTCGAGGGGCTGGACTGGCTCGCCGAGCTGGACCTTCGGCAGGCCCTGGCCGGCATCGAGGTGCCGGTGGATGTCTGGCTTGCGCCGGCGGACCCACTGGTGCCGGTCGACTGGCCGAGCCACCTGAATCTGCCCGCGCACCTGCGGGTGAACCGTTTCGCGCAACCGGGTCACGCCGCCTGGCTCGACCACGTCGCCGAGCTGGCGGGCGCGATCGCGTCGCCTCGGTAGGCGCCGAGGCCTTGGCCACTCGGGTCACCCGACAATGAAGCATCCCGTCGTCGGGCGTCGATCGAACCGAATCGCTCGCCGCCACCCACCACCATTCGCGAGTTTCTATTTCCCGGTATGTCTCCCTTACCTCCCTTTGATCTGCGCCGTGTGCGCGAGCGATTCAACCGCGCGGCGAGCGAGTACGACCGTCACGCGGCGGTCCAGCGCGAGATCGGTCGACGGCTGGACGAGCGGTTCGGCTGGCTCAAGCTCGATCCGACGCGCATCCTCGATCTCGGATCGGGTACCGGTCAGATGGTGCGTGCCATGCGCCAGCGCTACCCGCAGGCCGACGTGGTGGGGCTGGATCTTGCCGAGAACATGCTGCGCTGCCTGCCGCGGCGGCGTTGGTGGTCGCCGCATCGCGCCGCCGTGGCGGCCGACATGCATGCGCTGCCGTTCGCCGGCGGCAGCATGGACGCGGTGGTCTCCAATTTCGCCGTGCAGTGGAGCGATCGGCCCGATGCCTTCTTCGGCGAGGTCGCCCGGGTATGCGCCTCGGGCGCCCCGTTTGCGTTCACCACGCTGGGACCGGACAGCCTGCAGGAAATAAGGCGCGCCTGGGCCGAGGTCGACCCCTCGCCCCACGTTCACCAGTTTCTCGACATGCACGATCTGGGGGATGCATTGGTCTCGGCGATGCTGGCCGACCCGGTGATGGATCGCGAGACCCTGACGGTCACCTATCCGACGGTCGATGCGCTGCTGGCCGATCTCCGGGGGGTTGGGGTCGGCAATGCGCAGGCGGGGCGGTCGGCGGGCATGACCGGGCCGAGGGTCTGGCGCCGGTTCCGTGACGCGCTGGCCGGCCAGGCGGTCGATGGGCGCATCCCCCTGACCTATGAAATCGTCTACGGGCTGGCCTGGGGCACGGGGGTGTCGCCGATAGCCGCGCCCTCCCATGGGGTCGTGGCTGCCGACTGAGCCGGGGCGGTGAGGCATTGTGGCGGCCGCGCAACAGATAAAACTTGCGCGCGGATCAATCAGGTTTGCTTATGCATGGGCGAAATGCCCGCTAACTGGTTGAAAGCCCGTCGTGGCGGCGTGTGTCACGCGAGTAAATTAGTAAATTCATAGGTTTTTGTCGGCAGGGGATTCGATTATGATTGCCGACCGCGAAAAAGGGTCTGGCCGACGCGGCCGGGATGAACCTAAAAGTCTGGAGGGGTCACGATGTCCACCACAACAGCTTCGGTAGCGACCGAGCAGTACAACTACGGCATCGTCAAGAAGTTCGCCATCATGGCCATGATTTGGGGCGTGTTGGGGATGCTTGCCGGTGTGTATATTGCCAGTGAGCTGGCATGGCCGTTTTTGAACTTCAACATCGCCGAGATCACCTTCGGTCGTCTGCGCCCCGTGCACACGACCCTGGTGATCTTCGGTTTTGGTGGCAGTGCGTTGTTCGCAACGTCCTACTACATCGTGCAGCGCACCTGCCAGGCGCGCCTCTGGGGTGGCAAGCTGCTGCCCGAACTGACCTTCTGGGGTTGGCAGCTGGCCCTGGTGCTGGGTGTCATCACCTACATGGCCGGTTACACCCAGGGTCGTGAGTACGCCGAGTTCGTCTGGCCGATCGACCTGCTGATCACCGTCGTCTGGGTGATCTACTTCGCCGTCTACGCGATGACCCTGGTCAAGCGCAGCCAGCCGCACATTTACGTGGCGAACTGGTTCTTCATGGCGTTCATCCTGGCTACCGCGCTGTTGCACATCTTCAACAACCTGCAGGTGCCGGTCGCCTGGAACAGCCTCGAGTCCTACGCGCTGTTCGCCGGCGTGCAGGATGCGATGACCCAGTGGTGGTACGGCCACAATGCGGTCGGCTTCTTCCTGACTGCCGCCTTCCTCGGCATGATGTACTACTTCGTGCCCAAGCAGGCCGGTCGCCCGATCTACTCCTACCGCCTGTCGATCGTGCACTTCTGGGCGCTGTCGTTCCTCTACATGTGGGTGGGCGCGCACCACCTGCACTGGACCGCGCTGCCGGACTGGGTCTCCACCCTCGCGGCAACCTTCTCCATCCTGCTGCTCCTGCCCTCCTGGGGCGGCATGATCAACGGCATCATGACCCTGTCGGGCGCCTGGGAGAAGCTGCGCACCGATCCGATCATGCTGTTTTTGATCACCGCGTTGGCCTTCTACGGCATGTCGACCTTCGAGGGTCCGATGATGTCGCTGAAGTCGGTTAACGCCCTGTCGCACTACACCGACTGGACCGTCGGCCACGTGCACTCCGGCGCGCTGGGCTGGGTCGCGATGATCACCATCGGCTCGTTCTACCACCTGATCCCGCGTCTCTGGGGTACCACGCTGTACTCGACCAAGCTGGTGTTCGTCCACTTCTGGCTGGCCACCATCGGTGTCGTGCTCTACATCGTCGCCCTGTGGGTCGCCGGTATCGGCCAGGGCCTGATGCTGCGTGCCTTCGACCAGTACGGCAACCTCGCCTACACCTTCATCGAGACCGTCTCGTTCCTGCATATCCCGTACGTGGTGCGTGCCATCGGTGGTGCCTTCTTCCTCTCGGGCATGCTGCTGATGTCGTACAACATCTACATGACGATCTCGGGTGCCCGTCAGCCGGCATCCGATGAAGGCCGCGACGCCGTTGCTGCCGCCGCACGCTAAAGGATTGAGGTTAGGTGAATGAAACACGAAAGCATTGAAATCAACTCCGGCCTGCTGATCGTCCTCACCCTGGCGGTCATCAGCATCGGGGGGCTGGTCGAGATCGTCCCGCTGTTCCACATCGAGGAAACGGTCGAGGAAGTGGACGGTGTCCGTCCCTACACCCCGCTCGAGCTGCGGGGCCGTGACATCTACGTCCGCGAGGGCTGCTACACCTGTCACTCGCAGATGATCCGTCCGTTCCGTGACGAGCAGCTGCGTTACGGCCACTACTCGCTGGCGGCCGAGTCCCAGTACGACCACCCGTTCCAGTGGGGCTCCAAGCGCACCGGTCCGGACCTGGCCCGTGTGGGCGGCAAGTACTCCAACGAATGGCAGACCCAGCACCTGGTCGACCCGCAGTCGCTGGTGCCGGAGTCGATCATGCCGGGTTACCCCTGGCTCCTGGAGAACGAGCTGGACTACAGCCAGATCGAGGACCGCATGGTGGCGCTCAAGCGCGTCGGCGTGCCGTACTCGCAGAGTCAGGAAGAGTACGACGCCAACGTCGAGCAGTTCGGCGCCGACATGGCCGAAAAGCTCCACGTCGGCAACGCGACCGAGGTCCTGGAAAGCCAGGCCGGTGCGCAGAACTGGGACGGCGATCCGAACCGCATCACCGAAATGGACGCCCTCGTGGCTTACCTGCAGATGCTGGGCACGATGGTCGACTTCTCCAAGTACGAAGACGGCCACTTCAACCAGTTCCGTTGATACTTGAAACCGCCACCGTCGAGGTGATCTCTTGATTGGCGATATTTTTGCGTGGTTGGGCGACATGGAGAACAGCAAGCCGTTGGCGCTGGTTCTGTTCTTCAGCGCGTTCGTCGGCATCATCCTTTACGTCTACACGGGCAAGAAGCGCAAGCAGCGTCTCGAGTCGTACAAGGACATCCCCTTCATGGACGACGACGAGCTCGACCCCACGCATGAAAAGAAACAACAGGTGAAGAAAGATGAGTCAAACGGAAAATAAGCAGGGGCAGGTCGAGACCACCGGGCACGTCTGGGACGGCGATCTGCGCGAGTACAACAACCCCCTGCCGCGCTGGTGGCTGTGGGCGTTCTACGTCACCATCGTCTTCTCGGTGGTTTACTGGATCCTCTACCCGGCGTGGCCCTATGGCGACAGCTACACGAAGGGCATCAACACGGTCGAGTACACCGTGGAAGGGGAAGACGGCGAAGAGAAGACCGTCAGCGAGCACTGGAACACCCGTGCGCTGTTCACCCGCGACATGCAGTCCAGTCCCTCGGCCCTCGCCCAGGAAGAATGGGTCGGCAAGGTCAAGGACATGAGCTTCGAGGAAATCGAGCAGGATCCGGACACCCTGCAGTTCGCCATGTCGATGGGCAACTACACCTTCGGTGATTACTGCGCGGCGTGTCACGGTGCCGGCGGCCAGGGCAAGATCGGGCTGTTCCCGAACCTCGCCGACAACGCCTGGCTCTACGGCAACTCCTACGAGACCATCGTCGACAAGATCAACAACGGCATCCAGGGCAACATGCCGGCCCAGAACGTCGCGGAGGACAAGATCGACGACCTGGCCAAGTACGTGCTGAGCCTCTCGGGTGAGGCCGAGATCAGCGGCGAGGCGGCCAGCCGCGGCAAGCAGGCGTTCGCCAGCTGTGCCGGTTGTCACGGCGCCGAGGGCAAGGGCAACGAGGCCATGGGCGCACCGAACCTCGCGGATGCCATCTGGGGCGTGGCCGACGTGCCGGGCTGCGGCGATGACGTGGCCTGCAAGGTCGACGAGATCAAGCACGTGGTCAACAACGGCATCCAGCGTGAAATGCCGGCCTTCGGTGACCGTCTCACCGAGACCCAGGCGCGCATGCTCGCCATCTACGTTCGTCAGATGGGCGGCAACTGATCGGCAGACATGGATCGCCAGCGGCGCCGTCGCGCGCCGCTCACGCCAAGGAAGAACACCGGCCGTCTGGTCGGTGTTTTTTTGTGTCGGCGTTGGCGCTGGCGGCGGCCGTTGACTGTTTTCGTTGGCGGAAAAAAACGGTGCAAACGAGCAACGGGGATCGTCGCCAATCCCGGGTAACCATCTTGGGTTTAGAGAAAAACCCTATGGGATATAAGATATTCCCGATGCACCAATTCGGAGACTGATAGATGGCCCATCACGACGATCCGAGCTACCCGGCCGAACCGCTCTACCAGGCGCGCGAGCCGATTCATCCCAAGGCGATTCACGGGCGGTTCCGCCGCTTCAAGGACATCGTGTTGCTGGTGGCCTACGGCGTGTTCTTCCTGTTGCCATGGGTGCGCTGGGAGCGCGGCGTCGGGCCGGATCAGGCCGTGATGTTCGACATTCCCTCGCGCCGCTACTATCTCTTCGATCTGGTCATCCACCCGCAGGACATGTTCCTGCTGGCCGGTTTCCTGATTCTGGCGGCGTGGCTGTTGTTCTTCGTGACCGGTCTCGTGGGTCGGGCGTTCTGCGGCTATTTCTGCTTCCAGACCCTGTGGACCGACGTGTTCATGAAGGTCGAGGCCCTGGTGCAGGGCGATCGCAACAAGCGCATGCGCCTAGAAAAGCAGCCCTGGAACGGCGAGAAGATCGCGAAGAAAGGGCTGACCGTCGCGATCTGGACCCTTATCGCCTTCTGGACCGGGTTTACCTTCACCGCGTACTGGGCGGACGCCCCGCAGCTGTTCGTGAGCTTCTTCACCCTGGACGCGGTGAGCGCGGCCTACATCACCACGGGCATCCTCACGGCAACGACGCTGATCGCCGCCGGCTTCGCCCGCGAGCAGGTCTGCATCTACATGTGCCCTTATGCGCGCTTTCAAAGCGTGATGTTCGACAAGGAAACCCTGCTGGTCTCCTACGATGCCGCGCGCGGTGAGGGCGAGGCCGGTCGCCAGCCGCTCAAGCAGGGGCTGATGACACTCGAGGAACGCCACGCCCAGGGCGTGGGCGATTGCATCGACTGCAAACTCTGCGTGCAGGTCTGCCCGACGGGCATCGACATCCGTGACGGGCTGCAACTCGAGTGCATTTCCTGCGGCTTGTGCATCGATGCCTGCGACCAGATCATGACCAAGCGTGGCTGGCCCACCGGCCTGATCCGGTACGCCTCCGAGCAGGAACTGGAAACCGGCGAGAAGCCGAACCTGCTGAAGTTCCGGACGATCGGTTATGGTGTCGCGACCGTCGCGGCCACCGTGCTGCTGCTGTACGGCATCTTTGCCCGTGCGCCGGCCGATTTCTCGGTCCAGCAGGTGCGCCAGCCGCTGTTCACCACCCTGGCCAGCGGTGACATCCAGAACAACTACAACGTCAAGATCAACAATAAGCTGCAGGAGCCGCTCGAGTTCGACCTGGCCATCGACGGGCTGCCCGAGGCGACGTTGAGCGTTGTGGGCGATTTCGACTCGCTCGAGGTACCCGCCGACGGGTCACGCAAGTACCTGGTGCATGTGCGTGCGCCTCGGGATGCGCAGGTCGAGCGGCGCGAGATACAATTCGTCCTGACCGAGGAAAACGGACGTATCGAACCTCTCGAGCACGACGCGAGTTTCGTGTTCCGCTGATTGTCCGCCTTCACGCGCCCCGTTCCGACAGCGGCCGTTGGTCGGGGCCATTACCCAACCGGATTTCTGACATGGCTGTATTGCTTCCTGCCGCGCTCGGCCTGACCCTCATCCCGATCCTGTTCTTCCTGCTGCGTTGGCGCTTCCCCACGGCCGGTCGGCAGATCGCCTTCATCCTGGGGGCGCTGGCCCTGGCCGCCTACGCCCCCTACGCCATCATCAACTGGCCGGGTCTGGACGTGGTGGCGATGGTGGTCGCGATCCTGGTGATGACCGCCTTCATCCTCGGCTTCATCTCGCCGCCCAAGCACGCCGAGTCGCAAAAGATGGCATTCCATCGTGGGCCGGCGACGATCATTGCCTTCTTTGCCGTGCTGATCCTGCTCGATTCGATCTTCCTCACCATCGCCACGACCGGGCTGAGCGAGAACGTGGCGCGTCAGATCCTGCCCGAGCCCCAGGGTGGTCCGGTCGCCACTTCCTACTTCCCCGGCACGGTCGCCCACGACTACCAGGAAAAGGTGCGCGCCTTCGAGGCCTATGACGCGGCCCGCGAAGAGCAGTCCGAACGGGGCTGGCAGATCCGCCGCGGCTGGGTGGGCGAGCCGGTGGTCGACGAGGCCACCCCGTTTCGTATCCAGGTACTCGACCGCAATGGCGAGCCGGTGACGGGGGCGTCGGTCGAGACCCATTTCCTGCGCCCGTCGAGCCAGGACCTGGATTTCGTCAAGGGCATGAGCGAGGTTGAGCCGGGCGTATACGAGGCCACGGCGACGCCGACCCGTCCCGGACGCTGGGAGGTGATCGTCGAGATTCGCCGCGGCGAGGACCGCCACCAACTGCGCGGCACGACCGACGTCGCTGCCCGTTGATCGTCGCCGAGTGGTTGACGCGATCAAGCGATGACGGCTGAAGCGAGGACCGAGGCGCGCCCCGAGGCCGCGGCGCCGGGCGGCGACGCGGCCTGCTTCCATTGCGGACTCCCCGTGCCCACCGGCGCGGACTACCGCGTGCGGGTGCTCGGCGAGCAGCGCGAGATGTGCTGCCCCGGTTGCCAGGCGGTTGCCCAGGCGATCGTCGAGGCCGACATGGAGGACTACTACCGCCACCGCACCGAGGCCTCGCCGCGCCCGGACGACGATCTCGAGCGCGTGCTCGAGGAGCTGGCGATCTACGACCGCCCCGAGATGCAGAAATCGTTCGTCGCCAATCGCGACGGCGAACGACGCGAGGCCTCCCTGATCCTCGAGGGCATCGTCTGCGCGGCCTGCATCTGGCTCTCCGAGCGCCACGTGCGCCAGCTGCCCGGGGTGGAATCCTTCTCGGTGAACTTCACCACCCACCGCGCCCAGGTGGTCTGGGACAACACCCGGGTACAGCTCTCCGACATCCTGCGGGCAATCGCGGCGATCGGCTACCGGGCCTACCCCTACGACCCCGAACGCCAGGACCGGGTCTACCGGCGCGAACGCCACGACATGATGCGTCGCCTGGCGGTCGCCGGGCTGGTCTACCTGCAGGTGATGATGATCTCGCTGTCGCTGTATTTCGGCGACTTCCTGGATCTGTCCGACCAGCTCCGGTATTTCTTCTGGTGGGTCAGCCTGGTGCTGTCGACCCCGATCGTGCTCTATTCGGGGCAGGCCTTCTTCCGGCCAGCCTGGCGGGACTTGAAGCAGCGACGGGTGAGCATGGATCTGCCCGTGTCGATCAGCATCCTGCTGGCCTACGGCGGCAGCGTCTACGCGGTGCTCACGCACAGCGGCGAGGTCTATTTCGACTCGGTCACCATGTTCATCTTCCTGCTGCTCGCCGGGCGATTCCTGGAGCAGGGTGCGCGCCACAAGGCCGGCGAGCTGGCCGAATCACTGAACAAGCTGGTGCCGCAGGTCGCCAATCGCTTCGAGTCCGACGGCTCGGTGGCGGTCATCCCGGCATTCGACCTGGTCCCCGGTGATCGCATCCTCGTCCGGCCCGGCGGGCCGGTGCCCGCCGACGGGGTGGTGATCGAGGGCGAGAGCGGCGTCAACGCCTCGATGCTGACCGGCGAGAGCCTGCCGGAGTTCAAGCGCGCCGGCGATCGCGTCTCGGCGGGCACCGTCAACACCGAAAGCCCGCTGGTGGTCGAGGTCGACAAGGTCGGCCAGGACACGATGGTGTCCTCGATCGTCCGACTGATCGACCGGGCCCAGTCGCAAAAACCGCGGATCGCCGAGACGGCCGACCGCTTCGCGCGCAAGTTCGTCATCGGCCTGCTGGTCACCACCGCGCTGGTGACGGCGGCCTGGCTGGTGATCGACCCGTCGCGCGCGTTCTGGATCGCCGTGGCGATCCTGGCGATTACCTGCCCCTGTTCGCTGTCGCTGGCCACGCCCGCGGCGATCGCCGTGGCGGTGGGGCGCCTGACCCGTTCGGGCTTGCTGGTCACCCGGGGGCGGGCGCTGGAAGGCCTGGCGCGGGTCACCCACGTGGTGTTCGACAAGACCGGCACCCTGACCACCGGCGAGCTGATGGTGCGTGACATGGAACCCCTTGCCGATGTGGACTCCGCGCGCCTGGCGGACATGGTCGCGGCCCTCGAGCAGTACGCCGACCACCCCGTCGGTCGGGCGCTCGCCGCCTGGGGCAACGAGCACGCTCACGGAGCGGCGCCGGCGGTCACGGAGGTCGAGAGCGCCAGCGGGCGAGGCGTGAGCGGGTACGTCGATGGTGAGCGCGTTGCCGTCGGCAACGCCCGCCTGATGGATGAGCTGGGGATCGCCCTTCCCGAACGCGAGGCGGCGGTCGACGAGCTGGTGGTCTGGGTGGCGCGGGGCTCCACGCCGATCGCCCGCGCCGTGCTCAGCGATCGCTTGCGCGACGACGCCGCCGAGGTGGTGGAGCGGCTCAAGGGGCAGGGGGTCTCGGTGTGGCTGCTGTCCGGCGACCAGCCCGACCGGGCCGCGATGATCGGCCGGCACCTGGGCGTGGACCACGCCGAGGGCGGCCTCCTGCCCGAGGACAAGATGGAACGCGTCGCCGCGCTACAGGCCGACGGGGGGCGGGTGCTGATGGTGGGTGACGGCGTCAACGACGCGCCGGTGCTCGCCTGCGCGGATGTCTCGATGGCGATGGGTGGCGGGACCGCGGTCGCCAAGCACAGCGCCGACATGGTGCTGCTCAACGACCGGGTGGCCGAGACGGCCTTCGCGGTGGGTTATGCCCGGCGGACCATGGGCGTGATCCACCAGAACCTGACCTGGTCGGTCTGGTACAACGCCATCGCGATCCCGATTGCCGCGCTCGGCTTCGTGCAGCCCTGGCTGGCGGCGATCGGCATGTCGGTCAGTTCGATTGCCGTGATCGGCAACGCCCTGCGCCTGCGACGAGGCTAGGGCGGAGTAGCCACCCGAGTGGGGACTTAGGGAAACTCTGCACGATTCGATGGCATCTCTGGCTCGCGGGTTTGCCCGCAATCAAGGCGCCGGACCGAAGACGGGCTCGTTGCCCGTCGAGGGACGGCAACGCCGAGTGCGGGCAAACCCGCGAGCCCCATTCGGGCGGGCCTCCAAGGGCCCATCTGCGGCGTTGCCGCCCTTGTAAAGGGCGACGGCCCTTCACGGCGGACTGCGCCTTGCATCTGGGCCCTTGGAGGTCCCGCAGAGACGTCATCGAATCGTGCTGAGTTCCCTAGCTGTGGAGTCTCATGAGGTTGTCCTCGGGTAACCCAAGGACGCTGATGGGCGGTTTATGGTCAAGGCTGCCATGTTGCCGGTGCCAATTGTAGTCATGCAGCCATCTGGGTAAGTGCTG
>NZ_SWAW01000041.1:0-9924 GCF_005096345.1 Guyparkeria sp. SB14A
ATCGCCTCGCGGCGCAATGCGTCAAGTTCGGCCTCCGCATTCGCGCGGGCATCGCGGGCGCGCTCGTGGGCGGCGGCCAGTTCATCGAGCGAGGCGCGGGTGTCGCGCTGCTCGGCGATCAGGCGGTCGCGACGGGTCTCGGCCTCGCGGCGTTCGCCCTCGCGGCGTTCGGCCGTTTCCCGGTCGTGGTGCGTCTGGCGTTCGAGCCCCTCGAGCCGCGCGTCGAGCTCGGCCTGCCGGGTGGTGACGGCGTTGAGGTCGTTGGCGAGTCGATACTTCTCTGCCGAGAGTTCGGCCAGCCGATCGGCGGCCGCCTGGACGGCGCGTTCGGCCTCGTCCTGGGCGGCCTCGGCGGCGGCCAGCCGTTGCTGGCAGGTCGTCTCGATCTGCCCCGTCTCGGCGACGATCCGGTCGAGCCGGGCCCGCTCGTCGCGGGCCTGGATCAGGGCGACCGCGGCCGCCTCGACCTGGCGGCGACGACGGACGGCGGCAAGCTCGCGGTAACGCCTCGCGGCGCGCGCCTGACGGGCGAGCGTGGCCTCCTGGCGCTCAAGCTCGGCGGCGATGTCGTTGAGTCGGGAGAGGTTCTCCTCGGTGTGGCTGATGCGATTGGCGGTCTCGCGGCGGCGCTCGCGGTAGACCGAGATGCCGGCGGCCTCCTCGAGGTAGCCGCGCAGCTCGTCGGGCTTGGCATCGACGATGCGATTGACCTGGCCCTGCTCGATCACCGAGTAGGAGCGCGCGCCCACCCCGGTGCCGAGGAACAGGTCGACCACGTCGCGGCGGCGCACGCGGGTGTTGTTGATCTCGTAGCGGGACTGGCCGTCGCGGTCGAGGCTGCGCCGGACGGTGAGTTCGTTGTAGGCGGCGAAGGGGCCGTGGATGCGCCGTTCGCGGTTGTCGAGCGTCAGTTCGACCACGGCCCGACTGGCGGCGGCCCTCTCGCCGCTGCCGGCGAAGATCAGGTCATCGAGGGCCTGGCCGCGCAGGTGGCGGGCCGACGATTCGCCCATCACCCAGCGCAGGGCATCGATCAGGTTGGATTTGCCGCAGCCGTTCGGTCCGACGATCGCCAGCGTGTTCGCGGGCAGCCGGATCTCGGTGGGCGAGGCGAAGGACTTGAAGCCGGCCAGGTACAGGCGGGTCAGGCGCATGGGATCGACACACTCCCACGCGACGGGTGGCAACGGTAATCGACCGCGACGGTCGGCAAGGCCCGGATCGGGGACTTATACTTCCGCCCCCGATTCAACAGAACCTCGTCACATACCGCAGGACAGTCATCCATGTCGACGCAACCCAGCAAGACACTCGAAACCTTCCCCAACCCGCATCCGGAACGGGACTATACCATCCACATGGAGGTGCCCGAGTTCACCTGCCTGTGCCCCAAGACCGGCCAGCCGGACTTCGCCACGATCCTGATCGACTTCGTCCCGGACCAGCTGTGCGTCGAGCTCAAGTCGCTGAAGATGTACATGTGGTCGTTCCGCGAGGAAGGCGGCTTTCACGAGGCGATGACCAACCGCATCGCCGACGACATCGTCGCCGCGATCAACCCGCGCTTCCTGCGCCTGACCGGCCGCTGGAACGTGCGCGGCGGCATCTGGACCAACGTGGTGGTCGAACACCGCCAGGACGGCTGGGCGCCGGCGCCGAAGGTCGAGCTGCCCTGATTCCATGACGACCGCCCGCCATCTGGGTATCGACGTCGGCACCTCGGGACTGCGCCTGGCAGCCCTGAATGGCCACGGCGAGTGCCTGTGGCTGGAGAAGGCGAGTTGGCCGGCACCGCCGGCCAGCGACGGGCACGAACAGCCCCCCGCCGGCTGGTGGGCGGCCTTCGATGAGCTGATGCGCCGGCTGGGCGGGCAGGGACGACTGGCCGACATCGCCTCGATCGCCTTTGCCGGCACCTCCGGCACGGTGCTGACCGTGGCGGACGACGGCACCGCCGAGGGACCCGCCTTGATGTACGACGACCCGCAGGGGGGCGATCAGCTCGCGGCCCTCCGGGCCCTCGAAATCGACCCCGATGCCCAGTTGTCCGCCCTGGCCCGCTGGCGACTCCTGGCCGAGGCGCGTGGACAGCTCGGGCGGCCGGTCAGCCAGGCCGACTGGTTCGTCCTGCGCCTGACCGGACGGCACGTCAGCGACAGCAACAACGCGCTCAAGTGGGGCTTCGACGCGGTGGCCGAACGGTGGCCGGCGCCGCTGGCCGACCGATTCGGCGCCCGGCTGCCCGAGGTGCATCGCCCGGGCACCGCGATCGCGCCCGTCACACCCGACCTCGCCCAACGCTGGGGCCTGGCGGCGAACGTCATCGTGGCCGCCGGCACCACCGACTCGATGGCCGCCCTCTGGGCCAGCGGGGCGACCGAGGAAGGCGACGGCGTGACCAGCCTGGGCTCGACGCTGGCGTTGAAACTGATCAGCACCCGCCCGGTGAGCGATGCGGCCAGCGGGGTCTACAGCCACCGCTTCGGCGAACGTTTCGCCGTCTCGGGGGCCTCCAATACCGGCGGTCGCGTGCTGGCCACGTTCTTCGACAGCGAGGAGCTGGCCCGGCTGAGCGAGTCGATCGACCCCGAGGCACCCGACACCCTCGGCTACTGGCCGCTGGCCGGCCGCGGCGAGCGGTTCCCGGTGGTCGCCCCGGCCATGGGGCCGCGCCTGACACCGCGCCCGGCCGACCCGGCCCTCTTTCTTGCCGGGATGCTGCGCGGCATTGCCCGGATCGAGGCACTGGGCTATCGGCGCTTCGCCGCGCTGGGTGGCACGACCGTGCGGCGGGTGCTCTCCTCCGGCGGCGGGGCGCACAACCCGGTGTTCGCCCGCATCCGAGAACGGGCCCTGGGCGTGCCGGTGACGCTGGCGGCACACACCGAGGCGGCCGTGGGCGCCGCGCGCCTGGCGGCGGTGGCCATGGAAACGAAGGGAGCGGGCAGATGACGACACCCCTGACACGAGCGGCGCGCGAGATGGGCGGGGTGGGTTACTGGCTGGCCGGTTGGCGCCTGATGTGGCAACCGGGCCTGCGCCGCTTCACCCTGATTCCGCTGTTGATCAACACCCTGCTGTTCGGACTGGCCGGCTGGCTGCTCTTGAGCTTGGCGGGTGACTGGGTCGAGGGCCTGCTGCCGGACTGGCTGGACTTCCTCTACTGGCTGCTCATGCCGATCGTGGTGCTCGGCCTGCTGCTGGCGACCTTCTTTACCTTCACCCTGGTGGCCAACCTGATCGCCGCGCCGTTCAACGCGGTGCTCGCCGCCCGGGTCGAGACCCACCTGACCGGCCAGCCTCCTGCCGGGGACGACCAGGGCATGATTACCGGGGCGGTCGGCGCCGTGGCCGGCGAGGTCGGCCGGCTGCTCTATCTCGCCGCCTGGGCCATCCCGCTGGTGATCCTGTGGTTCATCCCCGGCCTGAACCTGCTGGCGCCGTTCGCCTGGTTCCTCTTCTCGGCCTGGATGATGAGTCTCGAGTACGTCGACAACCCGGCCGGCAACCACGGCCTGTCGTTCGCCGAACAACGCCGCCGTCTGCGCGAACGCCCCGCGCTAACGCTCGGGTTCGGCAGCCTGATGACGCTCATGACCATGGTGCCGGTGGCGAACTTCCTCGCCATGCCGGTGGGCGTGTGCGGCGCGACCCGGATGTGGGTGGAAGGGTTCGAGGGGAAGGCGATCAGACGAGAGGGCTGAACGCGCTGGAAGCTCAGCCTGCCATGCCGTGGCATGGGTTCAGGCCGGGACGGCCGCTGGGGCGGCCTTCGCGCGCGGGGCGCGCTCCCACAATGGGCTCCCAGCAAGCGGTTGGCAGCACCCCACTGTGGGAGCTTGCCTTGCAAGCGAAACGCGCCGCAGGCGCGTGTCCCACGCCGATCTGGCAGCCAACCTCGACGGGATCGGGGCTATTGACGGAGCAGCCCCTGCGGGGCCACGCCGCACTCAGCCCTTGCGCGGCTCGCGACCCTTGGAGCGACGACGGGCCTCGGCCTTCTTCTGCTTGACCTTCTGCAGCGGGGTGCGCCGGTCGATCTTGCCCTCGTAAGGGTTCGAATCGGTGCGGAACTCGATCCGGATGGGCGTACCCATCAGGTCGTGCTCGCGGCGGAAGTAGGACTCGAGGTAGCGGTGGTAATGCCCCGGCAGGCGCTTGGTCTGCTTGCCGTGGATCACGATGATCGGCGGGTTGCTGCCGCCCTGGTGGGCATAGCGCAGGCGGATGCGCCGACCATGGATCAGCGGCGGCTGATGCTGCTCGACCGCCGCGCTCAGGGTGCGGGTCAGGGCGTTGGTCGAGATCGAACGCATCGCCGCCTCATAGGCCTGGTCGACGCTCTCGAACAGGTGGCCAACGCCGGTGCCGTGCAGCGCGGAGATGCGGTGGATCTCGGCGTAGTTGATGAAACCGAGCTTGCGCTCGATCTCGGTGCTCACCCGCTCGCGCACGTCGGACTCGAGCCCGTCCCACTTGTTGACCGCGATCACCAGCGCCCGGCCACGCTCGTTGATGAAGCCGAGCAGATGCTGGTCCTGCTCGGTGATGCCGGTATGCGCATCCAGCACCAGGATCACCACGTTGGCCGCGTCGATCGCCTGCAGGGTCTTGACGATGCTGAACTTCTCGATCGCCTCGCCGACGCGCGACTTGCGCCGCACCCCGGCCGTGTCGATCAGCGTGTAGGGCTTGCCGTCGCGCTCGAAGGGAATCTTGATCGAGTCGCGGGTGGTGCCGGGCTCGTCGAAAGCGAGCACGCGCGACTCGCCCAGCAGGCGGTTGGTCAGGGTGGACTTGCCCACGTTGGGCCGCCCGACCAGGGCCACGGTGATGCCCTGGTCTTCCGGTTCCTCGGCGGGTTCCTCGGTCAGTTCCGGCGGCAGCATCGCCTCGAGGCGTTCCCACAACCCACCGATGCCACGCCCGTGGCTGGCGGCGATGTATTCGGGCTCGCCCATGCCCAGCGCCCAGAACTCGGCCTGGACCTCGTGCTCGTCGACGCCGTCGGTCTTGTTGACCACCAGGAGCACCGGCTTGCCCGCCCGGCGCAACTCGGCGGCGATCTGCTCGTCGGCGGCGGTCAGGCCCGCGCGGCCGTCGACCAGGAAGGCGACCAGGTCGGCCTCTTCCATGGCCAGCCAGGCCTGGTCCTGCATCAGGGCCTCGATCCCGCCGCGCTCGCCGGTCAGACCACCCGTGTCGATGACCAGCCAGTCACGCCCCTCGTGGTGCGCCGCGCCATACTGGCGGTCGCGTGTCAGGCCGGCGTAGTCGGCCACCAGCGCGTCGCGGGAGCGGGTGAGCTGGTTGAACAGGGTCGACTTGCCCACGTTGGGGCGGCCGACCAGGGCAATAACGGGTTTCATCGCGTCGATAGACTCAAGGGAAAACGGCCGGCGGTAGCGGGATCAGTCAAGCGTGAACACCCGCAGCTCGCCGTCGCGGGAGACCGCGAGACCTCGGCCGTCGACCTGCTGGATCGGGTCGACCAGCGGGTCGCCCCAGTCGGCCCGGCCGACCAGCGCGCCGCTGGTGGTCGAGAGCACGTGCACGTAGCCTTCGCGATCGCCGACGATCAGGTAGCCGTTGATCAGGGCCGGCCCGGTCAGGCCACGGTGCTTGAGGTCGGACTGGCGCCACAGGGCATCGCCGCTGCGCCGGTCGATCGCCCAGATCACGCCGTCGGCGTCGCTCAGGTAGAGCGCGCGTCCGCCGGCCGCGATGTTGTTGGTGTTGGAGAAGTCGCGCGACCACAGCTCGCGTCCGCCCTGGGCCGCCAGCGCGGCCAGCTTGCCCTGGTAGGTCGCGGCGTAGAACACGCCATCGGCGAACACCGGGGTGGCGTCGACGTCGACCATGCGATCGACGTCGGTGCGCCCGGTCGGCAGGGCGACCGCCTGGCTCCACAGTTCGCGACCGTCCTCGCGGGCGAAGACCGCCAGCGTGCCGTCGTCGAAACCGGCGGCCAGCGCGTCGGGGAACATCAGGACGCGCCCCTGCCCCTGCAGGGTCAGGGCCGGCGGGGCCTTCGACTGACGCCACCGGACCTCGCCGCTCTCGGCGTCCAGCACGTGCAGCGTGCCGTCGCGACCACGCACGGCCACGTCACCGAAACCGACCGACGGGGCGGCATCGACGGAGCTGCGGATCGAGGTGTCCCAGCGACGTTCGCCGCTGTCCGCGGCCAGGGCAAACACGCGGCCATCCTCGCTGCCGAAGACGACGATCCCTTCGCCGGCACCGCCGCCGACGCTCAGGTCGGCGTCGAGCTCGGCAGACCACAGCCGCTTGCCCGACTCGAGGTCGTAGGCAAACACGTCGCCGTCCGGACCGGCGACGAAGACACGCCCCTCGTCCTCGACCGGCGCGATGGCCGTCAGGTGGTTTTCCTGATCGCCGCCGGACGAGGCATCCCAGACCACCTTGGGCGGCTGCTGGTTGTCGATTTCCTCGAGCGGCGTGGGCTTGACCAGCTCACGCGGGGCCGAGCAGCCGGCCAGTGCGACGGCCAGACCGGCCACGAGCGGCAGGGTCCAACGATGGGGTTGCGTGGTCATCATGACGCCTCCTCCGCGTTGGCCGGCAGGCTGTCGAGCTTCATCTGCAGCAGGCCGTTGGCCGCGTCGGATTCGACCGCGGTCTCGTAGGCCTCGCGGGCGGCGACCAGGTCACCACGCTCGGCGAGGATGTCGCCGCGCAGCTCGGCGAACAGCCCGTCGAAACCAGCCGGCGGCTCGGCCAGGCGCTCGAGGGCAGCGTCGTGCTCGCCCTGGGCCCAGAGGACACGCGCCAGCCGCAGGTCGACGGTGGCCACGAGCTGGGCGCGCTCGGCGCTGGCGCGGGCACGTTCCAGGTAGGAGACGGCCGTCTCGAGGTCGTTGTTGTCGACCGCGGCGCCGGCACCGATCAGCCAGGCCAGCACGGTGTAGCTGGTGCCGTCGTGGCTGGTGGCCACGTCGCGGGCGCGCTCGACCACGTCGCCTTCGCCCGCGGCTGCTATCTGCTCGAGGTTGGCGAACGCGGCGGCCGCCGAGGCCACGCGGTTGTCCTGCCAGCCCTGCCAGCCCTGCCAGCCGATCAGGCCGGCGACACCGAGCACGACGCCGGCGATCACCGTCTTGCCGTGCTCCGACCACCAGTCGCGGATGCGTTCAATCTGTTCTTCGTCTGAGGCGACCATAGGGGTTCCCGAAGTGTGTCGTTATGCGTGTTGGTTGGCGGCCAGCAGCGTGTCGAGGTCGCTAGCGGCGACCGTCTGCTGCTCGCCCTCGCCGCGCAGCGGCTTGACCGAGACCCGCTCGCCGGCCTCGTCCTCGATAATCACGGCGGTGCCGGCACCGCTGCGGTCGGCGCGCTTGAACTGCGCCTTGAGGCCGCCGCCGTCGAGATTACACTGCACCCGCTGGCCGGCCAAGGTGCGGCGCAGGCGGTCGGCCAGGCGCAGGGCCGCGCCCTGGCGACCGGTTTCCGGCACGATCACGTAGACGTCCGCCCGGCCCGTGTCCGTCGGCGTGTCGGCCAGCGAGAGCAACCGCTCGATACCGATGGCAAACCCCGCCGCCGGCGTCGCGCGGCCGCCGAGCTGCTCGACCAGGCCGTCATAGCGGCCACCCGCGCAGATGGTGCCCTGGGCGCCGAGCGACTCGGTGACCCACTCGAACACCAGCTTGTTGTAGTAGTCGAGACCGCGCACCAGCCGCGGATTGACGCGGTAGGGGATGCCCAGTGCGTCGAGCAGTTCGCGGGTCTTGGCGAAGTCGGCGGCCGATTCCTCGTCGAGGTAGTCGGCCAGTTTCGGCGCGGCTTCGAGGATCGGCTGGATCTCGGGATTCTTGCTGTCGAGCACCCGCAGCGGGTTCTCGTGCAGGCGCCGGCGCGCCTCCTCGTCGAGCTGATCGGCATGACCCTCGAGATACTCGATCAGCACCTCGCGGTGGCGGGCCCGGGCCTCCGGCTGGCCGAGGGTATTGATCTCGAGGCGCACGTCCTCGATACCGAGGCGCTGCCACAGCGAGGCGGCCATCTGGATCAGCTCGATTTCCAGCTCTGGTCCGGCCACGCCGAAGGTCTCGACGCCGAACTGGTGGAACTGGCGGTAGCGGCCTTTCTGCGGGCGCTCGTGGCGGAACATCGGCCCGGTATACCAGAGGCGACGCTGCTGGTTGTGGATGATGCCGTGCTGCAGGCAGGCGCGCACGCAACCGGCCGTGCCCTCGGGACGCAGGGTGAGCGAGTCGCCGTTGCGGTCGTCGAAGGTGTACATCTCCTTCTCGACGATGTCGGTCACCTCGCCGATCGACCGGGCGAACAGCGCGGTCTGCTCGACGATCGGCATGCGGATCTCTTCGTAGCCGTAGGCGGCAGCGGTCTCGCGCAGTGCCGTCTCCAGTCGCTGCCAGGCGGGAGTGTCGTCGGGCAGCACGTCGTGCATGCCCCGGATGCTCTTGGGCGTCTTGCTCATCGTGGGATCAGGTTATCGGTCGTCGCTGGAGTCGTGGGCGGCCTCATGGGCGGCCTTGTCCCGGGCGACGCGCTCGCGGATGGTGTGTTCGATCTGGTCGACCAGCTCCTCTTCGGTGAGCTTGCGCGAGGGCTTGCCGTCGACGTAGAGGAGATTGGGCTGGCCGCCGGTCAGGCCGATGGACGCCTCGCGGGCCTCGCCGGGGCCGTTGACCACGCAACCGATCACGGCGACGTCCATGGGCAGGTCGATGTCCTCGATGCGCTCTTCCAGGGCGTTGACGGTCTTG
Source organism: Guyparkeria sp. SB14A (assembly GCF_005096345.1). NCBI lineage: Bacteria > Pseudomonadati > Pseudomonadota > Gammaproteobacteria > Chromatiales > Thioalkalibacteraceae > Guyparkeria > Guyparkeria sp. SB14A. Next base: position 8,754 of record NZ_SWAW01000041.1, read on the forward strand.
ATCACGTCGAACTCCTGGCGAGCGCAGGACGGGCAGGCGATCAGGTTGACGCCACGGCTGCGGAGCTTCAGCGACTTGAGGATGTCCCAGCCGACCTTGACCTCCTCGACCGGATCGGCGGCCAGCGACACGCGCAGGGTGTCGCCGATCCCCTCGGCCAGCAGCATGCCGAGACCCACGGCCGACTTGACCGCCCCGGCGCGCGGGCCGCCCGCCTCGGTGATGCCGAGATGCAGTGGCTGCTCGATCTGGGAGGCCAGCTTGCGATACGCGCCCAGGGTCATCCAGACATCCGATGCCTTGAGCGAAACCTTGAATTCGGGGTAATCGAGCCGGTCGAGGATATCGATGTGGCGCAGGGCCGATTCGACCAGCGCGTCGGGCGTGGGCTCGCCGTACTTCTGCTGCAGGTCCTTTTCCAGCGACCCGGCATTGACGCCGATGCGCAGCGGGATGCCGTGATCACGCGCCGAATCGATCACCTGGCGCACGCGGTCCTCGCGACCGATATTGCCCGGGTTGATGCGCAGGCAATCGGCACCCAGATCCGCGACGCGCAGGGCGATGCGGTAGTCGAAGTGGATGTCGGTGATCAACGGGATGGAGACCCGTTGCTTGATCTTGCCGAAGGCCTCGGCGGCATCCATGTTGGGCACCGAGACCCGCACGAGGTCGGCGCCGGCGGCGGCCAGGCGCTCGATCTGGGCGACCGTCGCCTCGACGTCGCAGGTGTCGGTGTTGGTCATCGACTGGACGGAGATGGGCGCATCGCCCCCCACGCCCACGGACCCGACCTGGATCCGACGGGACAGGCGACGCGTCACCGGAACCGGTTGAAAGCTCATGAATTCCCCACGGTGGTTCGCAGCACGCCGGTGGCACCGCTCGGTTCACCCAGCTCCACCGGCTCGCCCTGGTATTCGACCTCCAGCCCCTCGGGCTGACCGAGGACCAACGAGAACGGGCCGGTCGCCTCGGCGAACGCGCGCTCCTCGCCGGCGGCCAGGACGTCGTACATCAGCCGCTCGCCGTTGCCGTCGCGCACCTCGACCCAGCTGTCGGCACGGGTGGCACGCAGCACGAGCGCCGGCGGACGCGACTCGGCCGGTTCGGAGGCCGCCTCGCTCGTTTCACCGGCCGCGCCTCGGGCGTCGCGGCGCCATCGGTCGTG
>NZ_SWAW01000042.1:0-9184 GCF_005096345.1 Guyparkeria sp. SB14A
CGATTACATCGAGCTCTTCTACAACGCCCGCCGCCGTCATGGCTACATCGGCGGGCTGTCTCCGGTCGAGTTCGAGAAGCGCTATTTCAACCGGCTCGCGAGTGTCTAGAAAACCGGGGGCGATTCACTTGTCTCGATGGGCGAGGCGGGGACTGTTGTTAAAGGTCGCACGAAAACCCCGCTCGTTTTGAGCGGGGTTTTTCGTTTTGGGCCGAGCGGTGTGATCAGTCCTTGGCGACCACCGGCAGGCCGGCCTCTTCCCAGGCGTCCATACCGCCCATCAGGTTGGCGACGTTGGTGTAGCCGACGCGTCGCAGCAGGCTCGCGGCGACGGTCGAGCGCATGCCCGAGCCGCAGACCAGCGTGACCGGCTCGTCCTTGCCCACGCCGTCGAGCCCGTCGCGGGCATCGTGGGCCGGGGTGTGGCGCGCGCCGAGCGCGTGGCCCTCGTTCCATTCGCTGGTCTCGCGCACGTCCCACAGCGCGCGGCGGTCGTGGTCGAGGTCGGTCTTGGCGGTCTCGGCATCGACCAGCGGGAGGTTGTCGAACGCCTCGCCGGCCTTGAGCCAGGCATCGAAGCCACCGTCAAGGAAACCGACCACGTTGTCCTGGCCGACGCGTACCAGTGCGCGAATGGCATCGCTGATCAGCTCGTCGTCGCCGTCGTGGTCGACCAGGATCAGCGGCTGGTCCGCCGGGGCGATCCAGCCGGCCCAGGTGCTGAGGTTGTCACCGAACTCGATGCCCAGCGAGCCCTTGATGTGTGCGGCGTTGAAGGCCAGTCGGTCGCGGATGTCGATCACCACCGCGCCGTTGGCCATCTGGGCCTTGAGGTCGTCGATGTCGAACACCTCGATCTCCTCGGCAATCAGGTCGACCATGCCCTGCACCGGCTTGGGCCCCTCGGAGTTGGTGACCTTGTTGCGCGGGTAGAAGTCCGGCGCCGGCGGCAGGTTGCCGAGCAGCGTGTCGATGAACTCGTCTTCCGTGAGCGACGGGTCGAGCAGCGGGTTGGCGGCGCGCTCGTAACCCAGCGTCGAGACGGTGCGCCCGGACATGCCGGCGCCGCAGGCCGAGCCCGCGCCGTGCCCCGGGCGGATCTCCAGGCCGTCGGGCAGGCCGTGGAGCTTCTCGCGCACGCTGTGGAATGCCTGCTTGGCCAGCCCGCGGGTGGCCTCCTCGCCCAGGAGGTCCGGGCGGCCGAGGCTGCCGACGAACAGGAAGTCGCCGGTCAGGGCGACGGCCGGGACGTCCGTCGAGCGCGCGCCGTCATAGACCAGGAAGGTGAGGTGCTCCGGGGTGTGCCCCGGCGTATGTAACGCCTCGATGCGGACGTTGCCCATCTGCACCGAGTCGCCTTCCTGCATCGGCAGGTGGTCGAAGCCCACCTCGAAGACCTCGTTGTCGTCGTAGGCGGACAGGTGCAGCTTGGCGCCGGTCACCTCGGCCAGCTCGCGTGCGCCGGAGGCGTAATCCGCGTGGATGTGGGTGTCCAGCACGTGGCGGATGACGTAGCCCTCCTGTTCGGCGAAATCGAGATAGAGGTCGATGTCGCGGCGCGGATCGACGATCGCCAGCTCCTTGCTTTGCTGGCAGCCGACGGCATAGCTCAGTTGGGAAAGGCCGGATTCTTCGAACGCTTCGAACAGCATGCGTACTCCCTCGGAGATGAATAAGCGTGGGTATGAATAAGTCTGACTTGGGAATCTATCAGATAAATTGTTGACTGACTGTCCGACCTTGGGATGGGCCACGAGTTTCTCAACCCTCGGCCGGCGATCGGGCGGGTCGGGATGGACGAGTTGAGGGCGGGCGTGGCGTCGGCGCCACAGTGCGGCAAGGTGGTTGTTGCGCCCGCGCCGACACCTGTGCTTAGCTCGAAGTCGACGGGCCGCCCACGCGCCGCTCCCTGCGCGGCGGTTGCGGCCCGTCGATCCGCCTGAAACCACCTGCGACCGGTCTCGCGCCGGTCGCCGACAGGAGGCCCCGGTGCCCTCGATCTGGACCGACATCGCCACCCAGGCCACCGCCTTTCGTCGCCGGCTGCACCAGGCGCCGGAATTGACCTGGCAGGAACACGCCACCGCCGGCGTGATTCGCACCGAGCTCGATCACCTCGGCATCCCCTGGCGCGCCTGCGCCGGCACCGGCACCGTCGGGACGCTGGCCCCCGAAGCCACCGGGCGGCACATCGCCCTGCGCGCGGACATCGACGCCCTGCCCATCGACGAGATCACCGGCGCCGAGTGGGCCTCGGGCACGCCCGGGATCATGCACGCCTGCGGCCACGACGGGCACACCGCCACGCTGCTGGCGGTCGCCCGCTGGCTCAAGACCTGCGAGGACCACCTGCCCGGCCCGGTCACCCTGCTGTTCCAGCCCGCCGAGGAAGGCGGGCACGGCGCACGCGAGATGATCCGCGACGGCGCGCTCGAGGGCGTGGACTGGGTGTTCGGTTGGCACAACTGGCCGGCGATCCCCTTCGGCCAGGCCGTTTGCCCGGACGGCCCGGTGATGGGCGCGAACGGCACCTTCGAGATCCGGCTGACCGGCAGCGGCGGGCACGCCAGCCAGCCTGAGGCCTGCCGCGACCCGCTACTCGCCGGCGCCGCGCTGGTGCAATCCATCCAGCAGATCGTCTCGCGCCGACTGGCCCCGCAGACCGCCGCGGTGGTCAGCGTGACCACCTTCGAGGCCGGCGGCGCGATCACCGCCATCCCCGACACCGCCCGTCTGGCCGGTTCCGTGCGCGTCGAGCGCACCGACCAGCGCGACGCGGTGGCCGAGCATCTCGAACAGATCGCTCACGATACCGCGGCGGCCTACGGGGTCGAGGCGCGCGTGACGTTCACCCCCCGCTACCACGCCACCGTCAACCACCCGGAGGCTGCGGCGCACTACCGCGGCGCCCTGGCGCGCGCCCTGGGTGCCGGCTGGCGCGATACCTCCCTGCCGGTGCCGATCATGGCGTCGGAGGATTTCAGCTACTACCTTCGGGAAGTCCCCGGCGCCTTTGCCCTGATCGGCGCCGACGACGGGCAGGGCCACCACGAGCCCTGTCACAGCCCGCGCTACGACTTCAACGACCGGCTGATCGACCCGGTGGGGCGCATCTTCGCCGACATCGTCGGCGCGCCGATCGAGGTCGCGACGGACTGAACTGTCGACAGGCCCGGCCTGTCGACCGAGAGGCTTGCCGGACGAACCGGCCTTTTGGCCCGCCGCGCGGTGGCGGGCCCGTTCACACCCGAAACGAAGGGGAGAAAGCGCCAATGCACATGCAGGTGTTCGAGCAGTGGGAATCCGAGATCCGCGCGTACTGTCGCGCCGCGCCCACGGTCTTTCATTCGGCGAGCAACGCCCGCCAGACCGACGAGCAGGGGCGAAGTTACATCGATTTCTACGCCGGCGCCGGGGTGCTCAACTTCGGGCACAACGACCCGAAGATGAAGGACGCGATCATCGACTACATCCAGAACGATGGCGTCGCGCACAGCCTGGACATGTACACCAGCGCCAAGCGCGCCTTCATCACCAAGTTCGTCGACACGATCCTCAAACCGCGTGACATGGACTACCGGCTGCAGTTCGTCGGCCCGACCGGCACCAACGCCGTCGAGGCGGCACTCAAGCTCGCCCGCCGCGTCACCGGCCGCCAGCAGGTGGTCTCCTTCCACCACGCCTTCCACGGGATGACGCTGGGCGCGCTGGCGGCGACCACCAACGCCCACTTCCGCAACGCCGCCGGCGTGCCGCTGGACAACGTCACGCACCAGGCCTTCGGCTGCGAGAGCCCGTGCCCGAACTGCCAGCTCGGTTGCGGCATGCCCTCGCTCGAGCGCCTGCGCGACATCTACGCCGATCCGTCCTCGGGCTTCCCGAAGCCGGCGGCGTTCCTGGTCGAGACCATCCAGGCCGAGGGCGGCGTGCGGGTGGCCTCCGAGGAATGGCTCAAGGGCATCCAGGACCTCGCCCGCGAACTGGGCGCGCTGTTCATCGTCGACGACATCCAGGTCGGCTGCGGCCGCACCGGGCCGTACTTCTCATTCGACGAGATGGACCTCGACCCGGACATCATCACGCTGGCCAAGGGTATCGGCGGCTTCGGCACGCCCATGGCGATGAACCTCAACAAGCCCGAGCACGACAAGCACTGGCTGCCCGGCGAGCACACCGGCACCTTCCGCGGCCAGGACCTGTCGTTCATCGCCGGCACCGTGGCGCTGGGCTACTTCGACGACCCGGCGTTCATGGACGAGACCCGCCGCAAGGGCGAGGTGATCCGAAAGCGCCTGGAGAAAATCGCCGGCAAATACCCGCGCTTCGCCGTGCGCGGCCGCGGCATGATGCAGGCGCTGGACTTCATCGACGGCGATCTCTCCAAGCGCATCGCCCGCGAATGCTTCGATCGCGGCCTGCTGGCGGCGGTCTGTGGTTCGAAGGGGCAGGTGATCAAGCTGATCCCGCCGCTGACCATTCCCGACGACGACCTCGAGGAAGGACTGAACCTCTTCGAGCAGGCCGTCGATGCACAGGTGGAGGGCTGACCCATGCGCCAACGCGACGACATGACCTTCCCGATGGAGGAATACGAGCGCCGGCTCGGCGAGTTGCGCATGCGCATGGCCGAGCGGCTGCTCGACGCGGTGATCATCACCGACCCCGAGAACCTGATGTACCTCACCGACTACCAGACGACGGGGTACTCGTTCTTCCAGGCGCTGGTGGTGCCGCTGGATGACAAGCCGTTCATGATCACGCGGACGATGGAAGAGTCCAACGTCCACGCGCGGACCTGGGTGGAGATCACCCGGCCCTACCCGGACACCGGGGATGCCATCCAGATGCTGGTCTCCTCGCTGAAGGAATTCGGGCTGGCCAACAAGTACATCGGCTACGAGCGCAACAGCTACTTCTTCCCCGCCTACCAGCAGGACGCGCTGCACACCACGCTGACCGGCGCGAAGCTGCTCGATTGCTTCGGCATCGTCGAGTGCGGCCGGCGCACCAAGTCCAAGCACGAGATCGAGATCATGCGCCGCGCCGCCATCGCCACCGAGGCGGGCATGAAGGCGGGGCTGGAGGCCTGCAAGGCGGGCGTGACCGAGAACGAGATCGGCGCCGAGGTCTGCGCGGCGATGTTCCGCGCCGGCGGCGAACCGCCCGCCGTGTTGCCCTACGTCACCTCCGGCCCGCGCACCATGATCGGCCACGCCACCTGGGAGGGGCGCGTGGTCAAGCCGGGCGAGCACGTCTTCCTCGAGGTGGCCGGCTGCTACCGCCGTTACCACACCGCCATGATGCGCACCGCCGTGCTGGGCGAGCCCACCGAGCTGATGTGGAAGGCCCAGGAGCGCATGAAGGAGGCGCTCGAGCGGGTCAAGGCGCTGATCCGCCCGGGCGTCACCGTCTCGGACGCCGACAACCTGGTCCGCTCGATCATGACCGTCGACGATGCCCACGGGAAGCTGATCACCCGTTCGGGTTACTCGATCGGCATCGCCTTCCCGCCCAGCTGGGACGAGGGGTACATCCTCAGCCTGATGCACGGCGACAAGACCGTCCTGCGCGAGGGCATGACCTTCCACATCATCCCCTGGGCCTGGGGCGTGGACGGCGACAAGACCTGCGGCATCTCCGACACCATCTACATCACCAGTGACGGCTGCAAGTCGTTCTTCGACATGGAGCAGGACTTCACCGTCAAGCGCGAGGAGGCTAAGCGCGAGATCCCCGACGAGCCGGTGATCGAGCTGCTCGCCTCGCGCCACGATGACAAGTCGGATGCCAAGGCCAAGTCCGACCACAAGAAAGACCACAAGCATTCCCAGAAACAGTCGAACCAGAAGAACTCGAAGGAGTCGCGCGCCTCATGAGCCAGACCGTCATCAACCCGACCACGGGCAAGACCCTGCACGACTTCCCGGTGATGGACCCGGCCCAGCGTGACGCGGTACTCGAGCGCAGTGACGTCGCCTATCGCGACTGGCGCAAGACCAGCTTTGCCGAGCGCGCCGACCTGCTGCGGCGCGTGGCACAGGTGATGCGCGAGGACCGCGAGCGCCTGGCGCTCTTGATGACCGACGAGATGGGCAAGCCGATTCGCGAGGCGCGCGGCGAGGTCGACAAGGCCGCCTGGTGCGCCGAGCACTACGCCGATCACGCCGAGGAATACCTGGCCAGCGAGATGCTCGGCTCGGACGCCACGGTCAGCTACGTGCAGTACCTGCCGATCGGCACCGTGCTGGGCATCCTGCCGTGGAACGCGCCGTTCTGGCTCGCCTTCCGCTTCGCCGCCCCGGCCCTGATGGCCGGCAACACCTGCGTGATGAAGCACGACGCCCACGTGCCGGCCTGCGCGGCGGGCATCGCCGAGAGCTTCGAAAAGGCCGGCTTCCCGCAGGGCGTGTTCCAGAACCTGCCGCTGGAAACCGAGGACATCCAGGGCGCGATCGAGACCGAGTGCGTACGCGCCGTCTCGTTCACCGGCTCCGACCGTGCCGGCTCGATCGTCGCGGCCACGGCCGCCCGGCAGATCAAGCCGGCCGTGCTGGAGTTGGGCGGTTCCGACCCGGTGATCGTGCTGGCGGACGCCGATCTCGAGGCCGCCGCCGACACCGTGGTGCTCTCGCGGATCATCAACGCCGGGCAGTCCTGCATCGCGGCCAAGCGCATCATCATCGAGGAGTCCGTCTACGAGCGCTTCCTCGAGATGATGAAGGTGCGTCTCGAAAAGCTGACCATGGGCGATCCGCGCGAGGAATCCACCGACGTCGGACCCATCGCCCGCGCGGATCTGCGCGACGGGCTGCATCGGCAGGTGCGGGCCTCCGTCGAGGCCGGCGCGCGCTGCCTGATGGGCGGCGAGATGCCCGAGGGCGACGGGTTCTTCTACCCCGTCACCCTGTTGGCCGACGTCGACGACACCATGGTCGCCTTCTGCGAGGAGACCTTCGGTCCCATCGCCGTGGCCATGTCCGCGCGCGACGCCGACCACGCCCTCGAGATTGCCAACAGCACCCAGTACGGCCTGGGCGCCGCCGTCTGGACGGCGGACACCGCCCGCGCCATCCACATGGCCCGCGACATCGAGGCCGGCCAGGTGTCGATCAACGGCATCGTCAAGACCGACCCGCGTCTGCCCAGCGGCGGCGTCAAGCGCTCCGGCTACGGCCGCGAACTCGGCCCGCATGGCATCAAGATGTTCGTCAATGCCCAGCAGGTCTGGGTGGGGCCGAAGCAAGGCTAACTCGAAGCGGACAGCTGGAAGCTGGAAGAGAGAGGCCAGCGTGCCGAGCGGGGAGACCCCCGCCGGGCGCTGGCCTTTTTGTTTGTGTGGCCGCCCGCGCCGGGTGCGCACCCGGCCTTTCAAACATGCGACCATGCGCATTCGGGCGCAATGCCCCACAGGGAATAACCACTGACCAAGGAGGTGTCATGTCACCGCAAGCGAAAGTCATCGCCGGCCTCGGCCTGCTGCTCGGGCTGAGCGGCTGCTCCATCACCCAGACCGTTGACCCGGTCGCCGACAACGACATCGAGCGCATCTGCGTCGAACACAACCCCGACGTCCTGATGGACGGCTTCGAACCGGCCGTCTGCGAGCTGATCGAGGAGCAGGGACTTTCTACCGAGGTGTACAAGGACGAACGACCGGTCGGCTGCTCCCATTACCTCGAGTACACCGCCAACTGGCGCTGGGACATGGCGATGTACCTGTCCTATGCCGATCTCAAGGTATTTGGCCAGGATGGGCTTGAGGGGCGTGCGACCTATGACGCCCGGAATGGGGGTGGTCGGATGGACAAGTTTGGGCCGACGCGTAGCAAGATTGAGCCATTGGTTGAGGAGTTGTTTGGTGGTGCGGATACCGAAGGTCAGGATTGAGGAAAGAGATAAAGGGTTCTGACCCCTTTTTCTCTTTCCATGGCGCGTCATAACAATGTTGTTTTAAAAATGAAAACGGTTATTAAAAGAGATCAGGTTTACCACTTTTCTATTATGATGCCCGCCTTTGCATTCTCAATGGCAAGTTTTGCTCCTATATGGATGGTGGGGGTTTCGCCAACTTCGGTTGCTGTGGGCGTGCTGCTTTCGCCGTTGTCTGTTCTGTTTGCGTTCTTGACCTGGAAGCTTTTTCTGATTCGAAATAAGGTCATTGAACTTTCGGACGAGGGGATTCTGGTTGAGGGAAGAAAAGACATATTCTATCGATGGGATGAAATAAGAGACTTTACGTTTACTCGAAGATGGGTGGGGGTATTGCTAAAGGATAGAGAAGAGCGAGTGGGGTTTTGGAGAAGTTTGGCCAGAGGGTTGGCAGGTGGAGGCGAGCCGCTCGCTGACTTATGGCTTTACGAAGGAAAACCAGATGACATAAAAGCGATTTTGCGAGCAGCTCTCCGGGACAAAATGGATTTGTAGATTTTTATAGAGAAATGGGTCAGGATGAAAGGGTTCTGACCCCTTTTGTTCAATTGATCTGAGGGGGCAGAGTAGATATTTATGAAGCCAAGGAGAGGCGATGATCATTCTCAAAATTATTCAGTGGTTCCTTGGCATCGTGATGATCTTCTATCTTTACAAGGCGCTACTAGGCCACATCCATCATGGTGATGGGTGGCGTGCTGGCATGGTGGCTACTACTTGGCTACTGCTGGCGACTATAACCTCAGGGTTTCTCGAGCTTGGTTAGCGAAAGGGGGAAAACCTTTTTTGATCAACTGGGTTTTCGCACGCTTGATCTGCTGTGCATCTTGAGCGGGCTCAGCTGCCAGGCGCGCGAGGCACTTTCTCTTGCTTGCCCAAGAGAAAGTGCCCAAAGAGAAGGGCACCCCTCGCCTTGGCCCTGCGGGCTTCCCTCCCGTCCGGGGTGCCGCGGACGGGTCGGTTCGACGCGACGTCCTGTCGCGGCGAACCTCAGCGCCACGGCCTTGTGGCGCTGACCCTGCGGCACCCCGGCCGCTCGGCAAGGGCGAAGGGGGGGTGGGTGGCTGATGATTCGTTGCTCCTGATGGAGATTCGCGCCTGAAGGCGCTCCTACGGGGTGTGCATTGTGTAGGAGATTCTATGTCTCCCCACAAGGGATTCTCGGCACGTAGTCAGTCTGTTTCTGCATCAAACTGAAAGCGACCCGAGCCAGTTTTCTCGCAAGGGCGACCAACGCTTGGGTGGGTGCTAATCC
>NZ_SWAW01000043.1:0-8710 GCF_005096345.1 Guyparkeria sp. SB14A
CCTCCGGGGCGATGCCGGCCGGCCGCCGGGGCGAGACGCCGGGCGCGGGGGACGGGACGCCCAACCGCGACATCCACGCTGTCAGGCGACGCGACTTCACGGCGCCGGGATCAGCTCGAGCACCCGGTCGATCACCGCGTCGCGGGTCAGGCCGCTGACCATCGCGCGCGGACCGAGGATGATGCGGTGACGCAGGGCGTCCCTGGCCAGCCCGATCAGGTCGTCGGGGACGATGTAGTCACGTCCGTCGAGGAAGGCCGCGGCGCGGGCGGCCTGCACCCAGGCGAGCGCCCCGCGCGGCGAGGCGCCCACCAGCACCTGGTCGGCGAGGGCCGGGTCGAGCTCGCCCACCTTGCGGGTGCCGGCGACCACGTCGACCACCCAGTGCTGCAGGGCCTCGTCGCAGCGCACCTGGCGCACGGTCTCGCGCGCGGCGAGCACCTGGTCGACGGTGATGTTCTTCGCCTCGCCCACCGGGTTGGTCCCGAGCGTGCCGTCGAGCGTGCGCTTGAGGATGTCGTACTCGTCCTCGCGCTCGGGATAGTCGAGGGCCACGTGGAGCATGAAGCGGTCCATCTGCGCCTCGGGCAGCGGGTAGGTGCCCGACTGTTCCAGCGGGTTCTGCGTGGCCATGACCAGGAACAGCTCGGGCAGGTCGCGGCTGTGGCCGGCGACCGTGACCTGGCGCTCGGCCATCGCCTCGAGCAGGGCCGACTGGACCTTGGCCGGCGCCCGGTTGATCTCGTCGGCGAGCACGATCTCGTTGAACAGCGGACCCGGCTCGAAGGTGAATTCGCGGGTCTCGGGGTGGTAGACCTCGTTGCCGAGCAGGTCGGCCGGCAGGAGGTCCGGGGTGAACTGGATGCGCTTGAAATTGGCATGCACGCCCTCGGCCAGCGCCTTGATCGCGGTGGTCTTGGCCAGCCCCGGCAGGCCCTCGACCAGCAGGTGACCGCCGGTCAACAGGCCGATCAGCAGCCGGTCGACCAGCTCGGTCTGGCCGACGATGTAGTGCCCGAGGTGGGCGCGGAGGTTCTGGAGGGGCATCTGTTCGGTCATGGCTCGACTCGGCTTGTCCGCGGTTCGGTTTCGGTGTCGTCAATGCTGGTGGGCAGGCCGGCGAGCTTCCACTCCGGGAAGCCCGACTCCAGCCTCCGGGTCTGGAATCCCGCCTCGCGCAGGCGGGCGACCGCCTCGAAGGAAAAGGTGCAGTAAGGGCCGCGGCAGTAGGCGATCACCTCGCGCTCGGGGTCGAGCTCGGCCATGCGCCGCTCGAGGTCCTTGACCGAGACGTTGATCGCCCCGGGGATATGGCCCGCCTCGTATTCCTCTTCCGGGCGCACGTCGATCAGCGTCACCAGCCCCTTGCGGCAGCGCTCGATCAGCTCCTCGGCGGAAACCGGCTCGAGCGCGTCCTTGTCGTGAAGGTGGGCGTCGACCATCTGACGCACCTCGGCGAGATGCCGCTCGCCGACGCGGCGAAACACGTCCAGCAGTTCGACCACGTCGTCGGCGGCAATGGAATAGATCACCTGCTTGCCCTCGCGGCGCGCGGACACCAGCCCCGCCTGCTGCATGCGCTGCAGGTGCTGGGAGGTGTTCGCCACGGACAGCCCGGCGACCCGCGCCAGCCCATCGACCGAGCGCTCGCCCTGCGCCAGGTGCTCGAGCAGCTCCAGCCGGCGCCCGTTGGAGAGCACCTTGCCCAGCCGGGCGAACTGGTCGTTGAGATCCTGCTTGAATCGTTGCGTCGTCACCTGGTCCTCTCTCGGGATACTCACCCGGCGCAGCCGGCATCGGCGCGGCGGCGCTGGATACGAAGCGTAATCCACGCGCCCAGCATGATCAACGCGATCGACAGGATCGAGCCCAGCGCCAGGGTGGACAGGCCGGTCAGGCCGTGACCGACCGTGCAGCCCATCGCCAGCACGGCGCCGACCCCGACCATCGCCGCGCCGATCACCGTGCGCAGCCATTCCCCGATCGCCCGCGGCGCCGAGAACTGCACATCGCGCCGCACCAGCGCGCTGACGAGGCTGCCAAGGAACACGCCGACCACCGCCACCACGCCGAAGGTGATCGTGGAGCTGTTGTCGACATTCTGCAGGAAATACACCACGTCACCCAGCGGCGCACTGAAGGTGAACGACTGGGTGCCCAGGCCCTCCTGCGGCATCGTCTGCATCATCGAGGCCATGTCCGCGGCCTGGCCGGGCGCCCCACCGGTGACCCAGAACCCCAGCCCGACCGCCGTGCCGAGTAGCAGCACGCCGAACCAGGCAAGTCCGTTGCCGCCCAGCGGCAGCCAGCGCCAACTCACCGCCAGCAGCAGTGCGGCCAGCGCGGCGGCGATCAGGCCGTAGACGAGGGGGCCTCCACCGACCAAGGCGGCCAGGTCCTGGTGCGGGATGCCGACGGCGGTGAGATCGACGCTCAGTGCACCCACCCAGGGCAGGAAGGCGGTCTGGAACAGGCTGGTGCGCGTCATGGCGTAGGCCGCCACCGCCATCACCACGATGGCGACCAGCGCCTGCAGGCTGCCCTGCGAGGTCCGCACCAGGCTGCGCACCGGGCAGCCCCTGGCGAGCACCATGCCCGCGCCGAACAGCAAGCCGCCGATCAGGTAGCGCCCCCAGGCGAAATCGGCGGTGCGATAGGGCGGCCGGGTCTGGTCGAGATCGATGGCGGCGAACCACTGCACCAGCGTGGTCACCACGATGGCCACGCCGATCGCACCCAGGTAGACGGCCATGCGTCCGCCGTCGCGCTCGCCCATGTAGGCGCTCATGCCGCCAAGCAGGCAGAAGCGCGTGAATTGTGCCGCGGCCCCGAACACCACGGAAAGCACCAGGACGTACAGCAGGTACTGGAAAATCGCCGGATCCATACCCGAGCCCTCATCTTTGTTGATACGCCGATCCGCGCCATGCCGTCCGGCCATTGATCCGTTGCCATCCCGCCTCGCGACGCGTGGCAAGAACCGCCCACTCGACCGCGGCCACCGCAAGCCGGCAAGACAGCCGGCAATGATTCAATCAGTCAATTGATTCTTCTGTCAAGCAGCGCGACCTCGCTTGACTTTAATTCAATTGAGTAATTGAATGATGCCCGTACACACCAGTGGAGGGCAACCCATGTTCCTGATCCAGCACCCCTGCGAATTCAGCTCACTCGCCTATCTGTTCGGCTGCACCGGCAAGGGCCGGGCCATGGCCGTCGACGTGCATCTCGATGACGTCGACCGCTTCGTCGAGATGGCCGAGGAGAAGGGCGTGGACATCACCTTCGTGGTCGACACCCACGTCCACGCGGATCACAAGACGGGCGGCCCGGAGCTGGCCAAGCGCACCGGCGCGGAATACGTGCTGCATGAATCCGCGCCGGTGAAGCACCCGTTCCGCGGCGTGGCGCACGGCGAGCGCCTGGAACTGGGCAACGTCAGCGCGCAGGTGCTGCACACCCCGGGACATACCGACGACAGCATCTGCCTCTTGGTGACCGACCACTCGCGCACCGACCAGCCGTGGTTCCTGATCACCGGACACACGCTCTTTCCCGGCGGCGTCGGCCGCCCCGACCTGCACGGGCGCGAACGCGAGATGGCGGAAAAGCTCTACGACTCGCTGTACGGCCCGATCCTCTCCCTGCCGGATCACATCGAGATCCTCGCCGGCGCGCAGGCCGGCAGCGTCTGCGGTGGCGGCATCAGCGGCAAGCCCATGTCCACGCTGGGCTTCGAGAAGCGTCACAACAACGGGCTGATCCGCGAGCGCGGCAATTTCGTCGAGACCATCGCCTCGATCGAGCTGCCGCCGGTCGAGGAAATCAAGGCGTTCTACACCTTCAACACCGGCAACTGATGCCGCACCGGAACAGGGACACAGCATGAAAATCACACCGACACACAAGTCCGGCCTGGTCGCCAGCGCGATAGCCTGCGGCCTGATCCTCGGCGCCATCTCGCCGGTCATGGCGGAAAACGATGAACTCATCGATGCCATGGAGGGCTAGGTGATGTTCGCTGACTACCAGGGCGCGACCATCCGGCCCGAGCAGATCCCGGCGGAACAGTGGGAACAGATGACCGTCGTCGACACCCGTGACGCGGGCCAGTACGAGGAAGACCACATCCCCGGCGCCATCAACATCGAATGGCGCCAGATCCTCGAGCGCCGCGACGAGCTGCCGCGCGACGAGATGGTGCTGGTCTACTGCAATACCGGCTCGCTGTCGGCGCAGGCCGGCCTGATGCTGCGCCTGGCGGGGATGGACAACGTCCGCATCCTCCAGGACGGCTTCACCGGCTTCCAAAAGGCCGGCGGCTTCGAGGCGAATGCCCGGGCCCAGAAGGCAGCCGAGGAAGCAAGCGAGTAAGTCGTCCCACCACGTCCCGCCATGGCGCGGGGCGTCTTGCCCGATTCGGCCCGCTCGCTCGGACCGCATCCGGCAAGGCGTGTAACACCCCGACACGGGACCAAGTCACCCCAAGGGACAAGAGTAACCCATGGATATCACTCACCGGGATCTCACCCACGGCATTGCCGCCAACCGCGGCCAGTTCGTCCAGTTTCTGCTGCAGGTCTTCTTCGTCGGCGCGCTGGTGGGCATGACCCGCACGGTGCTGCCGGTGCTCTCGGAGTCGGACTTCGGCCTGGCCGCCGGCGCGTTCACCACGTTGGCGAGCTTCGTGGTGATCTTCGGCGTGATCAAGGCCACGCTCAACCTGCTCGCCGGGCGCTTTTCGGACCGGTACGGGCGCAAGCGCGTGCTGGTAGCCGGCTGGCTGTTCGCGATTCCCGTGCCGTTCCTGCTGCTGATCGCCGATTCCTGGGGTTGGGTGCTGCTGGCCACGGTCTTCCTGGGCATCAACCAGGGGCTGGCCTGGTCGATGGCGCTCAACAGCAAGCTGGACCTAACCCACGCCCACCAGCGCGGGCTGGTCAACGGCGCCAACGAGTTCGCCGGCTACGGCGGCGTGGCGGTGGCCGGCTATCTCGCCGCGATTGCCGCCCAACAGCTCGGGGCGCGCGAGGGCCTGTTCTGGTTCGGCCTGGTCGTGATCGTGCTGGCCCTGGCGCTGGCCCTCTGGATGGCGCGCGACACCCTGCCCTGGGCGCACGCCCAGCAGAAGGCCCAGCAACGGACCCGGGGCAACGGCAACGCCCCGGCACGCCGCTCCGGGCTGGGCTTCTTCCTGCATGCCACCTGGGGCAATCGCAGCCTGCTAGCGATCAACCAGGCGGGCCTGGTCGAGAAGTTCACCGACACCATCATCTGGCTGTTCGTGCCCATCCTCTTGGTCGCCCGCGGCGCGGATCTGGTGACGACCGGTTTCCTGGTGGGTATCTACGGCGTGGTCTGGGGTGCCGGCCAGCTGATCACCGGGCCGGCCTCGGACAAGCTCGGTCGGCGTGGCCTGATCACCTGGGGCATGTGGCTCTGCGGGGCGGGGATCATCGCGATCGTCCTGACCCACTCGGCCTGGGCCTGGGGACTGGCGCTGGCAGTGACCGGCGTGGGCATGGCGATGCTCTACCCCACCCTGGGGGCGGCGGTGGCCGACCACTGCGAGCCGGTCGAGCGCGCCGGCATCCTGGGCGTGTACCGCTTCTGGCGCGACTTCGGCTATGCCGTGGGCGCGCTGGCGCTGGGGCTGGTGGCGACGCTCACCGGCGGCATCGAGGCGGGCTTCTGGTTCGTCGGGCTGAGCATGGGGCTGTCAGGGCTGTGGGTGGCGCTGGGACTCGCGCCGCGCGGTCAGGATTGACGCCCGGATCGACCACCCCCTCTAGCCTGGCCCACCGCTCTGGCCAACTGGCATCGTGCTTGCAAACGTGTCCAAGTGAACGCGCCATCTCTGTCGGGAGTCCCTACGGGGAGGGCGCATTGTCACTTTCTGACCCTGCGACCAGGCCGGTCGTAGCCATCTTGGACACAAGGAGATCAGCATGCAGGTCCGCCATCGCGCCATTCTGGCCGGTCTCGCGCTCACCCTGCTTCCGGGCCTGGCCTTGCAGGCCGCCGACGTCACCTATCGCTGGGTGAACGGCGACGGCAACCTGCAATTCAGCGACACCCTGCCCTCCGGCGCGGCCGCCAACGGTTACCAGGTGATCGACCCGCATACGGGCGCGGTCGTCCGCGAGGTCGCGCCACGCAAGACGGCCGAGGAAAAGGCACGCGAGGCAGCGGCAGAAGAGGCCGCGGAGCGCGCCGAGCGCCAGGCGCGCGCCCAGGCCGAGCGCGACCGGATCCTGCTGTCGCTGTACAGCAGCGAGGCGGACCTGAAG
This sequence comes from Guyparkeria sp. SB14A, assembly GCF_005096345.1. Taxonomy (NCBI): domain Bacteria; kingdom Pseudomonadati; phylum Pseudomonadota; class Gammaproteobacteria; order Chromatiales; family Thioalkalibacteraceae; genus Guyparkeria; species Guyparkeria sp. SB14A. Next base: position 6,291 of record NZ_SWAW01000043.1, read on the forward strand.
CAGGCACGCGATCAGCGCCTCGAGCGGATGGACGCACGCATTGCGCAGATGGAAGGCTCGATCCAGCGGATGCAGGCGAACATCGATGCCGGGCACGACGACCCGGGGTATGCACGTGATCTCGAACGGATGAAACAGGCGGTGATCGAGGTGCGCGCGGAGCGCGAGGCACTGGCGGAAGAGTTCGAGGCCGACCTCAAGCGCCTGCGCGAGCTCCGGTCGAACGGCTAATGCCAACCGAACACGCTGGCCGCGAGGTTCGCCGGGTCAGCCCCGGATCAGCGTGCCGACCCCCTGGTCGGTGAGCAGCTCGAGCAGCACGGCGTGCGGCACACGCCCGTCGATGATCTGCACCGTCTTGACCCCGCCGCGCACGGCATCGAGCGCGAAATTGATCTTGGGCAGCATGCCGCCGTAGATGGTGCCGTCCTCGATCAGGGCCTCGACGTCACCGGCGGTCAGCCCGGTCAAGAGCTTGCCCTCCTTGTCCAGCACCCCGGCGATGTTGGTCAGCAGCAGCAGTTTTTCCGCCTCGAGCACCTGGGCGACCTTGCTCGCCACCACGTCGGCGTTGATGTTGTAGGCCTCGCCGTCCTCGCCCACGCCGATCGGCGCGATCACGGGAATGACGTCCGAGGCGTCCAGCGTGCGCAGGATGCCGGCGTCGATGGAGGCGACCTCGCCGACGTGGCCGATGTCGATGATCTCGGGCTCGTCGAATTCCGGGTTCTTGCGCGTCACCTTGAGCTTGCGGGCGCGCACCAGGCCCGCGTCGCGGCCGGTCAGGCCCACGGCCCGGCCGCCGTGGCGGTTGATCAGGGCGACGATGTCCTTGTTGACCAGCCCGCCGAGCACCATCTGCACCACGTCCATGGTCTCGCGGTCGGTGACCCGCATGCCCTCGATGAACTCGCCCTGCTTGCCCAGCCTTTCCAGCACCTGGTTGATCTGCGGCCCGCCACCGTGAACGATCACCGGGTTCAGGCCCACCTGCTTCAAGAGCACGATGTTGCGGGCGAAGGCGTCCTTGAGCTCTTCGTCGACCATGGCGTTGCCGCCAAACTTGATCACCACGGTCTTGTCGAACAGGCGCTGGATGTAGGGCAGCGCCTCCATCAGCACGTCGGCGGTCAGGGCGGGGTCGAATCGAGGCATGTCGGAATCTCTGTGTGCGAAATTAAGGGAAAACGGGCATTCGGAACCGGCGGGACAAGGCCGGGCACCGCTCGGCGCGGTCGACCGAGCCGAAGGGCTCAGGAACGGCCGGTGTGGCCGAAGCCGCCGGTGCCACGCTCGGTCTCGCCGAACTCGTCGACCGCCTCGAAGGCCACCTGCACCACGGGCACGACCACCAGCTGGGCAATGCGCTCGCCCACCTCGACGGTGAACGGACTGTCGCCGCGGTTCCACACCGAGACGAACAACTGGCCCTGGTAGTCCGAGTCGATCAGCCCCACCAGGTTGCCGAGTACGATGCCGTGCTTGTGGCCCAGTCCCGAGCGCGGCAGGATCATCGCCGCGAGCTCCGGGTCACCGAGATGGATCGCCATGCCGGTGGGCACCAGCTCGGTCTGGCCGGACGCGAGCGTCAGCGGCTCGTCGAGGCAGGCGCGCAGGTCCAGACCAGCCGAACCGTCGGTGGCGTAGTCCGGGCGCGGAATCTCGTTGCCCAGTCGGGGGTCGAGCCATTTGACCTCAACGCGATGCATCGTCTCAATCCTGTTTTATCTGGTGATAGGTGTCGAATATCTCGCCGGCGAGGTGGCGTTTGTCCGCCTGCGCCAAGTCGCGCTCACCGCCCTCCCACAGGAGCAGCAAGGCATTGTCCGGCCGGTCGAAGCCCCGGCCCTCGCCCACCTCGTTGGCACAGATGAGATCCATGCCCTTGGCCACGCGCTTGGTGGCCGCATGCTCGCGCACATGCTCGGTCTCGGCGGCAAACCCGATGACGAACGGCCGGTCGGCGCGCGCGGCCACGCCACGGATGATGTCGGGGTTGGGCACCAGCTCCAGGCGCAACGGCTCGCCGTCCTTCTTGAGCTTGTGGTCGGCGGGTGCCGCGACGCGGTAGTCGGCCACCGCGGCGGCGCCGACGAAAATATCCATCGACTCGATCGCCTCGACCGCCGCCTGCATGTCGGCGGCCGTCTCGACGTCGACCCGTGTCACGCCCGATGGGGTGGCCAGGGTCGACGGGCCGGCGATCAGCGTCACGGTCGCGCCGCGGCGGGCGGCCTCGGCGGCGATGGCGAACCCCATGCGCCCGGACGAGCGATTGGCAATGAAGCGCACCGGATCGATCGGCTCGCGGGTGCCGGCCGCGGTGACCACCACCCGTTGTCCCGCCAGGTCCCGACCGCCCTGGCGCGGCAGGGCCTCGAGGATGCCCCCCGCGATGGCCTCCGGCTCGAGCATCCGTC